>JAEOTU010000130.1 GCA_016839665.1 Candidatus Hodarchaeota archaeon | reverse complement strand
TGCCCTTGGTTTTCCATCTCTGCTACTATTTCTGCGTGAGTGAAGTCTTCATCTTCATGGCTATGCCCTTCTTCCTCTAGTTGATGGAAAAGAACTATTTCAGCGAATATTTGGTTCATTGATCCTACTTCATAGCCCGCTTTAATCATACCAATGAAAGTACCGTTAGGCAAAACTACTTCTTGGACAATATCCATCAAGTACTGTCCAGTACTATCATCATAACCGAACTCCACAAACTGTCCTATTGCTGAAGCACGAGCTGCGATCCACCAATCTTCATCTTTCTGGAGAAAGTCACCTGGTACTGATTGTGTACTGGTATATACATATCCGCGGGCATCAGTGATGAATATTTCTGCAAAATGGTGGTTTGAAGCAAAATCATCAATATATTCGGAAAGATCTGAGGCTAAATCATTATTTGGATCCCAAGTTTTCGCTGTTTTATTATTCTTCATATTTTCATCATTATCATAGTTTGATCCTTCATAACTGTCCCATAATACTAACATGTCTTGTTCTGTCGCATTTAACGCATTTCTATAAACTTCCGGGTTTTTTGCCAGGGTGACGGTATTTTCCACTGCTTCCAGTAAAAGCTCATCACTAATATGGATCAAATCGATCGCTCTATCCTCTAGGTCATTTTTCATGGAATTATATAACTCACTCTGGAGAGTGCTAGTACTAACAAGTGTAATAACAGTCAAAGGAAGTATAGACACAACTAGAGCTAGTAAAGCTATTTTAAACGCAATTTTATCAAATCTAACAATTTTAGGGAGTTTCACATACCTAACCTCAAAACCTCTTTTTAAATATTGAAATTATTTTCATATTATTATCTAATAATTATTTAAATTCAATTACTAGTAGATATTTAATTATTAAATCTTTTAAACATTACGAAATTTGTGAAGGCAAAAGTGCTTAATTCAGTGGAATATTACCTAAAATAGTTCATACTTACGAAAAGTAAGTATATTGCTTTTCAGTTTTAGAATTAAACATCTTTAATTTTCCATTGCTTCTGATCACAAAGCTTCGAGAACTATTGTTGAATTTTAACAAATTTCTTTATTGAGATATTCTAAAGTCTTCTCTGCTTGGTTAGTTTTTTAAGCAAGTAAGGAAAACATTGTTCCTAGGTGTTGTAATCAGGTAAATATTATGAAAATCTTAGTTGTTGACGACGATATCACATTCTTGGATAAGATGGAAAAGCATTTAGAGCTGGACAATCACTCCGTTGTCACGAGTATTTCCAGTACTGAAGCTTTAGAACAGCTACAACAAGCAAAATTCGAATTAGTTCTTACTGACCTAAAGATGCCTGATTTATCTGGACTTGATTTACTAAAAACAGCTAGACAGCAGGGAAATGATTCAATATTCATTGTTATCACGGGATATGGTACGATAGAGTCAGCAGTGGATGCTGTCAAGTCGGGGGCATATGATTATTTGTTAAAACCCTTCGAATTATCGCTCTTGAAAGAGAAAATTAAACAGGTTGAGGATGAATTAAGATTCAGAGAAAGTATTAAAATTCCTCATATTCTTGATAGATTAACAAAATTAGAAGATTTTGATTTAAGTTCATTTAAAGATGATTTTCCTCCACCATTCCTCGTGATCTCAGATAAAAATCCTGAATTCATTATTCAGAAGTATGCCCTAAACCCAGCTACTCCATTGTGGCTTAGTTTTGATGAGGAGAATGGTACAATACTTCTATCCAAGCTTAATTCTTTGAAATCAAGAATCGAAAATTTTACTGTTCAAAATTCCAAAGGAACCATTATTCTAAAAGGAATTGAGACACTATCTCGATTCCATGATTGGGATAGTATCAAACAATTCCTCCATTATATTCAAACCGAAGTTCTCTCTTCAAAGTTAACTTTACTAATTCTAATTGAGAAATCATACCCATTACCATCCCTTTCGCCTGTTCTCTATTACGATGCTCTTTCATCATTTGTAAGCACAGCGTTTGATAAAATAGTTGAAATAATCTCTCATTCTGTGAGGAAAAACATCATTTTACTCTTAAAAACCCAAGATGATCTTGTACTAAGTTTTAATGAAATTCTCAAGAAATTGGCAATTGGGAGTTCCAGTATTCTTGCTTTTCACCTAAAAAAATTAGTTAAGGAAGAAATTATTACTAAGGAAAAATCCTCTTATAGCTTATCTTCAAAAGGGCAGTATATTGCTAATGTAATTAATATTTTGGAGAAATTAGGGGAACATGGCCCATTATCACCTATTAAGATCTATAGAATTCCCCATATCCAGCCTTGAAATCGCCTATCAACTTAGGAACTGGATTTTTGGCAATGTGACATCTGAAATATCTATGTTAGAGAGAGGTATCAATCAATGAACCTTGGGAATGGCTCTGAGCTCGAAAACAGGAATGAATCTGTCTATATTCGGAATCTTGAAAAAATATTGGTTGAAGAAGAATTATCGGACACTACCAGGGATACAATACAGATTGCTATTAGAAATTTTAAACAGTCTGTAGAGTTTCTAAAACGTAGAAACGCAGAATTGGTGGAGAGTGAGCAAAAATTCAAAGCATTCGCTCAATTGGGGCACTGGGAATGGAATCTTATAACAAACAAGATGGAGTTGTCAGAAGAAGCCCAGAAAATTTACCAACTTAATAAAAATAGTGTCAAATTGTCCGTTGTTATGGATATGATCCATTCTGAAGACAAAACGAAAGTACAAGAGGCTATTGATAGAACAATGAAGTATCATGAAACAGTTCCAGTGGAATGCCGAATTATTACTCCCCAAGGTGATGAAAAGTGGCTCAGAGCTGATGAACATACTATTATTGGAGAATCAGGGCAGATAGAGAAAGTATTTGGTTATATTATGGATATTACTGAGCGAAAGAATGCTGAAATCCATCTACGGGAGAATGAGGAGAAATATCGTCTTCTAATTGAAAATCTAGGAGAAGGAATCGGGATTGTTGATACCGATGAGAATTTCTTATATTGCAATCAAGTTACAGACGAAATTTTTGGTGTTCCTCAAGGAGGACTTGAGAATCGAAATTTAGCAGAGTTTGTAAATCCAGAAACGTTACATTTCATTAAAGATCAAACCCAAATAAAACAAACTGGAAAAAAGAGTAACTATGAAATTCAAATTTTCCGACCAAATGGGGAAAAACGACAAATTAAAGTTACAGCTACTCCTCAATTTGACACGAAGGCGGTCTTTACTGGCACCTTTGGAGTTATTTCTGATGTTACCGAACAAAGGCAGATCGAGAATGCATTACAGGAGAGTGGAGAAAGATTACGCAAGTTCATGGATTCTGCTACTGATGCATTTGCCCTTTTAGATTCAGAATTAAATATTGTTGAAGTAAACCAAATTGCGCTAAACATGATTGGTCTTGAAAGACAAGAGGTAATAAACAAGTATTATGGGGATTTAATACCTGATTTCGAAGGATCTGAAATATTTTTTAATTATATGAAGGTACTACAAACTGGAAATCCTAGAATTATAGAAGATCATTTTCCTCATCATTCAAGATTTGGTGAAAAATACTATAATATGAGAATTTTCAGAGTTGGAGAAGGACTTGGTGTTATCGCAACTGATATAACTGAGCATAAGCGAGCAGATCAGGCACTACAAAAGAGTGAGGAGAATTTACGTCAAATAATCAAGAATATGCCTGTAATGCTCGATGCTTTTGATGAAAATAACGGAATATTAGTCTGGAACCGAGAAAGTGAACGGGTCACAGGATATACTGAAAAAGAAATGATTGAAGATCCAAATCCATTATCAAAATTATATCCTGATCCAATATTCTTCTCAAAAGTTATGAAAGAATGGACTGAAAAAGGAGATTCTTTCTATAATTGGGAGATTGATGTTACTCATAAAGATGGTACTAAAAGAACAGTCTCATGGTCCAATATATCAAAACATTTTCCAATTCCAGGTTGGAAGTCATGGGCAGTAGGAGTTGACATCACTGAGCGAAGGATGATGGAGGAAGAGCTTCTTGAAAAGCGAAAACTAGTAGCACTGGGACAAATGGCGGCGGGTCTTGCCCATGAACTCAACACTCCCCTGACGAATATCAATTTGACAACGGATTACCTCCTCAACTTAGTCAATAAAAGTGAATCCAAGTTTAAAGACAGCTTACTAGTGGTAAATGAGCTTAATGATATTAAACAACAAGCTAACTTTTGTGTACAGATTGTAAAGGATCTACTTCTATTTTCCCGAAAAATAGATATTTCTGCAACAAGCTTTACAGCCAAATCTTTTCTCTCTGAGATTATCTCCTCCCCTACAATCGGTGCGAGTATAAAAGAAAAGAAAATTGAGGTAGAATTCGAAATCCTTGAAGATGTGATTATTGTTGGCGATCAAGTACTCCTTAGTCAATGCTTCCAAAACATAATCAATAATTCCATTGATGCTTTAGGTTTAATTCATGACAATCCAAAGATAATAATTTCACTCGAAGAACAAGAGAAGAGTATAGAAGTATGTGTAAGAGACAATGGAGAGGGTATTAAGGAAGAAAATATCACTAAGGTTTTTGAACCCTTCTTCACAACAAAAAAGGTGGGAGAAGGCACAGGCCTTGGATTATCAATAGTAAGAGGAATCATTGAAAAACACAATGGGCAAATAACGGTTAATAGCACTCTTGGGGAAGGAACAGAGGTTAAAGTAACCTTACCCAAAGAGATTAACTAATTAATTTGAATTTAATTTTTGATAGTGTGACTCGCTTCATTTTTCTGTAAAATAATTTACTCCTTTATTGTGGGCAACTATTCTGAATTTCGTATCTGTCCTTTAGAAAAGCATTTTAAAAAAGACAAAAAGACCTCAGTCGACACTTATATTCAAATGTGATTCACTATGGCAATTAATAGCGAAGATTTTGTTAAGCTAAAATTCCTCGACTCCCCTGCTATTTCTCCAGATGGTAGTAAATTAGTTTTTACAATGAAGAAGGTAAATCAAAAGAAAAATCAATACAAAAGTTCTCTTTACCTGAAAACTTCTGATGAGAAGGCAATTAGGCAATTCTCTCATGGCACATATATTGATACTGCTCCACAATTTTCACCATCGGGAAAATATTTAGCTTTCCTTTCTTCTCGAGAGGAAAAGACATTACAAGTATTTGTGATGTCAGTGGATGGGGGTGAGGCCATAAGGGTGACTACTTTCCATCGAGGGGTCATGGGATTCAGATGGAGTAATGATAGCAAGTTAATTCATGTCATAGCTCGCGTGAACGAAGAAGAATTAGACTTGGTCTTAAATCCAAAGGAACCCCCATCGTTTGTGTTAGACTCAATAAAGTTTAACGAGTATAAAACAAAGAAAAAGCAGCGAGACGCTTTGGGAATTGACCCCCGAGTTATCAAGAGTGGTTATTATCGTGAAGGGACAGCCTATTTGGATGAACGTTTTACACAACCTTTCATTGTCAATATTTCAGAATTCAATCGGTACAGAGAACAAGAAGAACCAATGAAAGCCATCCATTTAGGGGAATATGGATATCATTTCAGTTTGGGTACCTTTAGTATAGACGACAAAGCAATATTTCTTTCGAAGTTTAAAGAAGACCAGACTGTTTCTTTAGAACAAGAGATATTGAAAGTTAATATATCTGACCCAACAGATATATCAATTTTAGGTACGGCCTTTGGCCTGATAGATAATTTTCAATTATCACCTAATGGGAAATATTTCTCCTTTCATGCCATTAGAGAAGAAAAAATCGTTTATGATGATTCTCAAATCTTCCTCTTTAATCTTGAGGAAGGGAGCTCTGGTAATTTTGTCTGTATTACTGAAGATTATAATCGTTCAGCGATTCTATCACAGTGGCTTGATACGAATAACTTATTATTCCTAAGTCCAAGTGATGGGAAAATCAACATTCAAAAAATCAATATTATAACAAAAAAAGTTACAACAGTTGTTGAAGGGGATAGAAATGTCAATTCATTTGCAGTTTCACAAAATGGAACTCGTCTTGCATATGAGGTTTCTCATGCCTCCTTTCCTAGCGATATCTTCTGGAGTAATGCAGATGGAACGGATGAGGAAAGGGTAACTAATGTAAACAAACAATACTTAGAAACTCGTAAACCTGCTGAAGTTGAAGCATTCACTTACAAAAAAGACGGAGTCAATTTCCAAGGCTGGGTGTTAATTCCAAAAGAGTGTAATCGTCAGGATAAGATCCCTGTAGTTTTAGAGATTCATGGTGGTCCTGCTGTAATGTGGACTCCGCATGAAAAGACAATGTGGCATGAATGGAATACTCTTGCATCAAAAGGTTACGCAGTGGTGTTTTGCAATCCTCGCGGTTCTAATGGATATGGTATTGAATTTCGTTCTGCTGTATTTAATAATTGGGGAGATCTTGCAGCAAATGATATTCTTGAAGCCTTAGATTGTGCATTAAGTAAATATTCTTTCTTGGATCCAGATAGAATTGCTGTTACTGGTGGGAGTTACGGAGGGTATATGACTTCATGGTTAGTCACCCAGACAAATCGTTTTAAAGCAGCAATCACTCAAAGAGGTGTCTATGAATTCGTCGCTTTCGGTATGACCACAGATATTCCCATTTGGTTTGAAAAGCAGTACGAGGGTGAAATTATTGATCGTCTAAATGATATTTGGAAAGATTCTCCAGCTGCTCATATTAAGAAACTTCAAACTCCATTACTTATTATCCATTCAGAAAACGATTTTCGTGTTCCAATTGTAAACGCTGAACAATTATACTGGCTGGGTAAACGATATGGTAAGATAGTAGAATTTGTTCGTTATCCCCGAGATGGACATGAACTTTCACGAAGCGGTGAACCACGACATATAATTGATCGAATTAATAGAATTAGTAACTGGATTGAAAGGTACATTAAATAAGATAATTGAAGTGTTTTAGATGGCAGTTAATTTTTGGCGGCGTCCTCAATCTGGTCGTTCCGCCGTACATGCACGTAACGGTTTGGTGGCTTCCTCTCAACCTCTCTCGTCTTCAGTGGGTATTCAGATTCTTCAAGCAGGTGGATCAGCCTGTGATGCTATCGTAGCAATGGCAGCCGTATTAAATGTCGTTGAACCTTTCTCCACTGGTATTGGTGGAGACGCATTTGCTCTAATATATGTACCTGGTGAAAAAAGCCCAAAAGCTATCAATGGATCAGGATTTTCTCCTAAAAAATTATCCTATGAATATCTTGTTAAGGAAAGAGGTTTTGAACAGATGCCTCTCACAGGAGTTATTCCAATTACTGTTCCTGGGGCAGTTAGTGCTTGGGAATCAATTCATCGTGAGTTTGGAAGACTTCCTTGGGACGATGTACTTCAACCAGCCATCAAATATGCACGAGAAGGATTTCCAGTAAGTCCTGTAATCGCTCAAGTTTGGAATGAACTCGTACCCAAACTTCTTACTCATGAAGGGGGAAAACAAGTCTATCTTATCAATGAGGAGCGTGCTCCTCACGCAGGAGAAGTATTTAAAAACACTGCACTTGCTTCTACGTTAGAAATTCTCGCCAAAGAAGGATCTGATGCTTTTTATCGGGGTGAAATCCTAGAGAATATTGTAGAATTTCTACAGAAAGAAGGAGGGTATCTTGAAGCATCTGATTTCGAAAATTTCGCAGCTGAATGGACTAAACCTATTTCTCGAGAAATCTATAACAATATAGTTTGGGAACATGGGCCGAATGGCCAAGGTTTAGTGACTCTTCTTATTCTCAGCATTGTTGAAGAGCTGGATATAGCTAGATATCCTCTTAATTCAGTAGACTATTTACATTCTTTAATTGAAGCAAAAAAATTAGCCTTTGCTGATGCTTTTGCTTATATCGCAGACCCTGCATATATGGAAATTTCTCTCTCCAAGTTCCTATCTGAAGAGTATGCCCAAGTCCATGCTAGTCAGGTCAATCCTAGACAGGCAATGAGACATTTACCAGCTCCACTTGATATAAGTAACGATACTGTATATTTAACAGCTATTGATAAAGATGGATTAACTGTCTCCTTTATTAATTCATTATTTTATGGTTTTGGTTCTGGGATTGTAGATCCACAAACAGGTATTGCATTTCAGAATCGTGGGGCGGGTTTTTCACTTCAAAATGGTCACCCCAATCAATATGCGCCAAGTAAACGGCCATTTCACACAATTATCCCAGCTATGATTACCTCTACTGAAGGTGAATTATTATATTCGTTTGGAGTAATGGGAGGTCATCATCAACCACAAGGTCAATCACAAGTGTTTCTTAATCTTATTCTACATGAGATGAACCCTCAGGAAGCCATTAGTAGCCCTAGATTCCATCACGATCAAGCGGAAAATACTGTTGCTCTAGAAGAACCTATAGGAGTTGGTATTAGGACTAAACTTAGACAAAGAGGTCATATAATTGTGGACTGTGTTGGTACAAACTTTGGTGGAGGTCAAATTATTCAGCGGAATTCAACAAATGGTTGCTTTATTGGAGGATCTGACCCTCGTAAAGATGGCCAAGCCCAAGGATATTAGATTTTTTGACTAAAGTTTAAAATTTAAAAGAAGATTTTAAATTATAAAACAATTATGAGTGACCAGATTCTAGAGAATCCTTTACTAGAGTGGTTTTAATGAAAAATGACTCTTTTTTAATCAAAATGATAGAACATGCAAGACATGAACTTTACTCTTGGGCTACAAATGATCTAACATGTCAGCTAGCAAAAGAGGTAATGTGCATTGGACTAGCAAAGATGAAATTGTTTTATCAGGAGTTAGGGCTTGAACCACATGTGATTGTTGTCTTTGGCCCAGATGGGAGTGTGACTAGAAACAAAGCTAGATTTAGTGAAGGAGTCGGTTATGGTTGTACTGTAGCCACCAAGGATTATATTTTTCCTAGTTTGCTTCATCCGAATGGTTGTGGTTTCGGATTGTACAAGCTTGAGAATCTACCAGCTCTACAAGAGTTAATGAGAAAGTTAAATAAGTTAAAAAAAGAGGGAGTACCTATTGGCGACCAACGAGGAAAATGGGACGTCTGGAAGTCAAATCACTTCATTGATATTCTCAGATTAGATGCAGTTTCTCCTGACCATTCTCAATATGAAGAATGGTTATCTCCTGGTCATTACGTTCTTATCCATTCATCACAACAAGTACAAACGCAACGTTTGAGTCAATGGAATCCAGAAGAATTCACAAAGGTTGATACTCCTTTTGGGACTGTTGAGGGCTTAACAGATGAATCGTTAAAGGAATATCTAAGCTTCTTCTCGAAAGTAGAGGATTATAGTAAGAAAAAACGAACCTCTATAGCAATAGAGCTTTTTGGAGAAGATTCTGTCAGTTGTATCGCAAACCCGACTCATCAAGGTTATTATCAAGAAAATGACTATTATGTTATGAGGCTTGGTCTCTACAACTCAATGAATAAGAGTGGAGATAAGAATCTACCATTATTCCCCTTGGCTTTCAATGGCTACTCATTTATCTATCTTTATGAGGGCCAATCAAATATTAGCGAGCGTCATTGGACCAATAATCAATATCAACGAGCAAAAGATATGGGACATACAGAATTCTTGAAACAAGCTAGGATTCTCCCCCATGGCGGAGGATACAAGTTATTATATCCTTTCTCTACAGTAAAATCTGTTGTTTTAAATGGAATTAATTATTTTGAGCTTCTTGATGCGCCGATGGAAAGCCAAATGCTGATTCAAAATATTGAAGCACTAGAGTATGGTTACCGTGGACCAACGGAGATTTTACCTTTGGTTGACCGTCTTGAACTTGGAAAAAGAGTAGCTAGATTTGTGCCAACCCAGGTTATTAAGTTTTAATTAATAAACTAGTAATATTTTCCGTTTTTTTTCTCTCTAATTGAAAAATATAATCATCAACCAATAAATAAAGTCTTTAAGATTAGTTATGAGGAAATAAAGATTAATGTTGGTTTATCTAAATAGTAATCTACATTTTATCAAATTATAACTCATATTATACCGTTTTGTTTTTTTAGCAGCCTTTTTAACCTGAAAAAATATGATTTAATTGGTTTCGCTATTGAAGGACGATTTGAAAAAATCTGAAATCCCAAAAAGATTAACAGAAGATCATGAAGATCTCACTTTCCCTGGTCGAAAGTCGTTATTAGAGAAAATCCAAAATAATTTTGATGTGAAGGGAGATGTCTGGGTTCACCATGCATATCATGTTGCTTCAGAAGATCCTCTCACCTTAGATAATTTGAACGATGTTCAATATCAGGATAAAGTTATTGTACCATCCGTCCTTCATACTCTTATTGACAAGGTGGGAGGAAAGAGAACAGCGAGTATTGCAACAATCAGTGGATTGAAAAAACCCGAATTACTGTTGGTCTATGACCCTGCGACAATGAATATTGCGATAGTTTCAAAAGAAAGAGTATGGATTACTGAAATTCTGCTTAATCAAGCTGATTTTCTTTTTCCAACCCCATATGAAAGAACTCATGCTTTAACAAGCGTGGATCGAACTCAAATTGAGGTAACTAAAGAAGATATTTCTATTGAAATTAATGGCTTTCGTGCTAAAGGAGGTATTGAGAGAGATTCAATCCTCCTTCCTCTTGATTCTTATTATAGTCCAGTTTTAGGGGGAAAGGATCACACTAAACGACTTAAATCGTCACTTCTGAGAACACCTGATGTAGCCGAGTTAATTTTGATGATTTCTGACGCGATCTCCTCTTCTGCAAAAATGTACCTGGGGACTGTGAACACACGTCTCCAAGAAGATCGTGTATCTTTGGAATATCCCAAGGAAGCTCACATTGCTGCTATTAAAATCTATAATCAATTCTTAGATGTCATTGAGATCCGCTCCCCCTCGCAACCAAATCATGTAGAGCTCCAGCGTATTAATTTTCGGATTTATCGTACAGAAGTTTCTCGTTCTCTAAGACGTCTTATTAAAATACTTCATATTCGATGATCAGCTAAAACAGTTCTATTCTCGTTCTTCTTGATACTCATCAATTACTTTTTTAGCCTCTTCAACCCAGATGCGAGTAAGTTGTAGTGCTTCTAGCTCTTTTTGCCTGTCCATCAGCATTGGTTTTCGTGTTTCATACTCAGCCCGACTAATGCGTCCTAAAACAAAGTCTCGTTCTAGTAAATCAATTTGAGCTGCCACAATTCCATCCATGGATTGGAAAAATACTAATGCTGCTGAGGTGATGGTGTCAATCAACTCCAAACCAGGACTAGAAATGAAGTAGACATAACGAGGTGTGGGAAAAGGTTCAACAGTTCGTTCACAAATATAATTTGCTAATAATAATTTCAAATGCTTTTCTACTGCTGGCCGTGAAATATTTAGTTTCTCCGCTAGTTCTTGAGGATTCAGAGAATCACTGCTTAAAAAATTGATGATTCTTCGTCTAGTGGGATCTGCGAGGAGCTTCAGGATATCTTCTATTCGTCGTTCTACTTCATCTTTCATTTGTTTTTCCTCATGTTACCCACTGTCAAGCCCCGAATACACATTAATAACTTATTTCTTTGGACTCAGATAATAATCTTAAAAGCGCACCGATTATGCAATGATCGTATAGGATGGAAATGTAGTTTTTATTAAGTGATTTGAGTTAACTACTTTCAGAATTTTAAGGTTGAATAAACTCGATGGTTATAAGCATTAACTCTGTGGTTTTTCTCTTAAACCATCCTTTTTAGGATGTTATTTAACTAACTGCCTATCTTAGTCATTCAGAATTAAACCACACATATAACGAAGTGATTTTAATGTCTAGAAAAGAAATTCACGATTTAAAGATCTTAATTAGATCATTAGATATACGTCTAAAAAATGAGGAAATTTCACGCGAAGATTATGACGATTTGAAAGCAAAATATGAAGCTAAATTGGAAGAAGAGCTCAAACTTGTCAAAGACACGAGTCTCATAAAGAATTTGTCCTATATTAGTATTTCTGGATCAGGAAAAGTTACAGACTCCTATATTTCAATTTCAGGTTCTGGTAGAGTGGACGGATGGAAAGATGGTTCTATTTCTATTTCAGGTTCTGGAAAAATCACTGATGACGAGATCAAAGTTAGTGGGAGCGCTTCCTTGCCTGGAAATCTCAAAACCCACACTTTAATGGCGTCAGGTTCAATTAAGGTTGACGGACCTATTGAAACTAATGTTTTTTCCGTATCTGGTTCATGTAAAATACATGGTTATCTGGTTGCACATGAAAAATTGGATATTTCGGGTTCTGGAAAAATTTCAGCTGATATTAAAGGGGGTCAAGTACTCTCAAGTGGTTCAATAAAAGTAGTAGGAACAATTCTATGCGTAGATGCAGAACTTAATGGCTCGTATAAAATTGACAAAAACGTGGAATGCCAAAATTCTTTCACCTCTGGATTAGATTCCAAGTGTGTTATTGGAGGGGACTTACTTTGCAGCGGAGATATCAGAATTGAACAAGAAAATAAACGAGGTAGACTTAAAGTAGAACAGATCATTACACAAGGAGATGTTTATCTCGAAGGGGTCACTGCTAGCTACGTTTGTGGAAAAAAGGTTGAACTTGGCCCCGATTGTGATGTTGCTAAAGTCGAGGAAAAAAGTTAATCTGTACATTTATTTTTGGGCCGAACGGGAAATATTTTGAGTCAGCTTCCTGTTCTCCCTGATTTTTTATCTAATCAAGCCTCAAATGCCATTTTATGGTGTTATACAGGTGGAGGGCATTTATTTGCCGAGAACTTAAAAGAAATGAAGAAAATATCTTCCACTCATCCAATTATTTTATTATTTTCCAATGCAGGCGCTCTTGTAGCCAATAGATATGGTTTTTTCTGGAATTTGGTTCATTCTGAAGTAAAAAAAGAGAATTTTTATATTATTATTGAGGAAGCAGTAGCGAAATTTAATATCCAGGATTTATTGGAAAGAAATGATTTCTCTTTTTCGATAGTCCTTCATGATCCAGCCTTTTCAATGGCTACTGCTCTTGCTAATAGTAATGTGAAATGTATTATCGCCAGTCCTCTGACAGCTAATACTGCGGCTAAACTGGCTTTTGGAATTGCAGATAGTTTCATCTCTAATCTATTGTCCTCTGGATTAAAATCTGAAAAACAAGTTGGAATATTACCAACAGATTTCCTATCCCGACCAATAAAGTCAACATTACCAATACGACAAATTCAGTCAGTTTCCATCCATAAAGTCAGTCCAAATGTCTGTAAATTCAATGCGTTGTCGAAAACAACTAAGGGACAACTCAAGTTCATTCCTCAATATTGTGTTGGCTGTCAACAATGCGTAAAAAAATATTCCTCCATATTTTCATACGGAGATGAAGTTAACATGAAAATTAGAGAAGTTGATGTTCACAATATTCAGAAATTAAGATCAGAGGTGACTGTTTTTCAAAACCCAAGAGAGATTGACCCTTTTTTAAGGCGATGCTTTGAAAAAAAGAAATGATACCGAATTACTTCACCATTTGGGCTCTATATACTTCAATATACTCTTTGATTGTACGGCCCAATTGTTCAAAAGCTTCTGTGACATTAAGACCAGATTTAGCGCTTGTATTGAGATATTTTAATTCGTAGGGGATGTCTGTTGGTTCATTTTGACTTTTTTCGATAAATTCTGACAATATATCCTGGCTTACGGAGTTTGGTAGATCACTCTTATTGCCTAATATTATATAGGGGATGTGACGGCCAACATTAGTAAAGAGTTCTCGTTTCCAGTTCTCGAGATTGTATAGAGATTCGGGCCTAGTTCGGTCGAAAACTAAGATAGCTCCATGTGATCCTTTATAATAGAGAGTTCTTACGGCTTCAAATCGCTGTTGTCCCGCAAGATCCCAGATCTGAAATTTAAATTGTAATCCGTCTATTTCAAGATTCTGGACGGCGAAATCTGCACCAATTGTCAATATGTAGCCGCTTTGAAATCCCTTTCCAAGAAATCGTTCTCTTAGAGAGGTTTTTCCTACTCCGCCATCTCCTAGTAAGCAAATTTTGTACAATGGCATAAGGAATCCCTCAGACTCTATTATATCTCATGATATCACAATTGAACTGGAAGGAAACTGGAAGCTACAATCGTTTTGTCTATTTGGAACGCTACTCTATGTCCAAATCTTGTACGTAAAATAATCCGGTTCTCATATATAATTATATTTAAATCAATGCAATCTCATTTTATTTTTCATTAAGACATAAAAAATTCTAAGAAGTAGCTGTAGGAGTCGAAGCGGTAATTGACTTTTTACTAGATGCTTCCATAGATTTGTATACTATGGGGAAAAAGATTTTATCATGTTTATCTTCATATTATAAAGCTTCTCTGTTAAACTAACCTTATAGATGTGTGGATTTAATAATCGTTTGTATGTTGAGTCTAAACAAAGTAACTGCTCTTTACAATAAGCTTGAGCTACTCGCCACTCTCCAAAGTTTTCGTCGACAACTATTGTTCCATTATTCATTAGTAACCTGTGAAGAGGATGTGTGGTAATATCTTTTGGCAATTGATATTTCTTCAAATGTTCTATCGGATGATGGATCCAATCACCTGAACTTGGGTCTTCTTCATCAAATATTCCGATTACATCTGCAAGGAACCTGCCAGTATCATCGATAATTCTCCAGACCTTTTTGATGCCAGGGTTAATGGTTTTTTGAATATTTTCACTCACTTTAATTCTAGGTTTTCTATCCAAAGCGACAAGTTTGTAAACTCCTCCCAATGCACTCTGTTCTCCACCTGTTATTAGTTTTGTACCAACACCATAAGTTATGCGACTCAGAGTTTCCATATGGAGCTTTCTTTCTTCCTTATTACTATTACTCCTTTTAATAATTTCATGGACAATAGAATCAATTGTAAATTCATCGAGTTCGTTAGAAAGCACAATATTAACATTAGGAAATCCTGCTTTTTTAAACTCCCGAAACACTGCAACAGACAAGTATGCCAAATCACCTGAATCAATTCTGACACCCACTATTTCTTTACCTCTCTTTTGAAGTTGTTTTGCTACTTCAATAGCATGAGGAAGGCCCGATTTCAAAACGTCGTAGGTATCAATTAAGAGTAAGCATTTTTCTGGGAATACTTCTGCATATGATCTAAAAGACTCTAATTCTGAATCAAAAGCTTGGACCCATGAATGAGCCTGTGTTCCTGCTATTGGACAATCCCAAATTTTCCCTCCCTGTACAAATGATGTTCCTGTACACCCTCCTACAAGAGCTGCACGAACACCAATGTATGCACTATCTCCTTGTGCTCTTCTTAATCCAAATTCTATAATTTTTCCCCCTCCTGCAGCATTGACTATTCGCGCTGCTTTAGTTGCAATCAGAGTTGAATAATTGATAATATTGAGTAAAGCAGTCTCTACTAATTGTGTTTCAATAATTGGACCAGTTACTGATATTATCGGAGCATATGGAAATACTAAAGAACCTTCCCTTACCCCCTCGACCTTACCTGTAAACTTAAGCTTAAACAAATGCTCTAAAAACTCTTCTGAAAACATTTTCTGTTCTCTTAGATAAGAGATGTCGCTTTCTGTGAATTTCAAGTTCGAAAGATATTCTAGAGCTAGCTGAATCCCGCATGCAATAGTATAACCTCCATTGAAGGGATTAGACCTGAAAAAAAGATTAAATGTAGCGTCTTTTTTGATATCCAAGTCGAAATACCCTTGACTCATTGTTAATTGATATAAATCTGTAAAAAGAGCCCGATTTTTTTTGTAGAACATATGTTATCATCACCAGACTTAATTAGAAATCAATTTTTTAATTTTCTATACATATTCTTATACCTTAGAATATTCCAATTCAAGTTATTTTTCTTCTTATGGAACATTTTTCTTTAACTGCCAATTTTTCTATGTTTAATGCTGCTAATCTTTAGAAATATTGACACTATTGATTTTTGTGCTTTTTACGAACATTTTTCCTCAAATTTTAAAAAAGAAAAAATAACTTAAGATAATTAAAAACATAAAACTGACTGACAACGAAAGTGGTGTTGATTCTGAATGCACATTGAAGATATTGAACTAGCTGGTTTCATTGAAATTACAGATAAAGACGCTTTACTCGTCATTGATATGCAAAACGATTTTCTACCGGGAGGGGCATTAGCCGTATCTGATGGAAATCAAATTATTTCAGGAATTAATGAGCTAGTTTCGAAATTTCATGATCTCGACAATATCATCGTTTTTACGCAGGATTGGCATCCTGTTGATCATCGATCCTTCGCCAGTGCACACAGGAAGGAGCCTTTCGATCTTTTTGAAGCTCCTGGAATAGGTCCAGTTTTGTGGCCAGATCATTGTGTACAGGGGACTCAGGGCGCTAGCCTTGCTCCTGGGATAAATTCTGTTGGCGCAACCCTGATTCTACGAAAGGGATTTCATAAAGAAATTGATTCATATTCAGCATTCCAAGAAAATGATAAAAACACAGAAACTGGGCTGGCAACCTTTCTCCAATCCCTTGAAATTAAGCGTGTCTTCGTTTGTGGATTAGCCTTAGATTATTGCGTGTATTTCACTGCAGTCGATGCAAGATCTTTTGGATTTGAGGTCGTTGTTATACTTGATTTAACCAAACCTGTGAATTCACCACCAGATAGCGTTTCTAGAGCCTTACAGAGTATGGTCGGCCATAAGATAACATTTGTTACTTCTGATCAGATTCTATCTTAAGTTGTGACTCTATCTTTCCCAGAGTTGAAGAAGAGCCAGTATACTTACGTATTAAATAAAGTAAAATGAGCATTGCAGCTGAAATTGATATTCCTAAGGTTCCATACACTTTTCCCACCTCAATGAAAAAATTGCTTGCTAAATAGAGGACAAGAAAACAAATTGATATGGCAATCCAAACTAGAAGACCAAAAGAAATAAATTGTAATCGAAAAATCCCAGCTAATTTTTTCCTCTCGATACACTCTGCTGGATAAGAGTCATATTCCTGATCGAGTTGCTTATATCGTGAGGTCAAAAACCAAACTTCATAAAATCCCCAAGTTAAAATCACCCACAAAGCAAGTATAAAAGGATCATCAAAAACCTCGATCTGTTCTATCATTGGATCCATTCTTAGTGCGAGAAGAAATCTGCTGAGAAGAATTCCAGAAATAAGAATCGCTGTACTAATACCTCTAAATTCTAACTTTAAAGTAATGATTCCATATATTCCAAGGGATCCGAGAAGTAGTGTTATTCCAATAGATGACACAATGATTATCAAATTTGACGAATAAATTTGTATGAAAAGTAGTGAGACTACAGAAAAAAGTGGTATAAATGAAAAAACAAGGAATATTAATATTAAAACCGATTGGATACCCCAAATAATAGTTCTTAGTTTCATCTCGTACGTCTCACCTTGATTTTTTCATATTTAGGCCCAGCAGGGTACCAAAAGATTTGCATAATACCTACTTGAGCCACTTGTTTCATTGTATAGGCTCGGTCGAGTGATAGGAGTGCGTTTGCTAAGTGTGAAGCTTTTGGGGCAAGCCCTTCCTCTTCAATAGAACTTTCAAGAGAGGGGATAATTAAAATAATCTCATGGTCACGTTTAGCTAGTTCGAGAAGAAGATTCACGACATTTCGATTATAGAGTGGACTAATGAAGAAAATTTGAGCAAAGGGAGGTAAAGAGGGCAGAAGTTTTCTATTCAATCGTACAGTAAATACCTCATCATTAGAAGGATAGGAACCTTTCGTGTCTATCAAATACTCATTGATGCGAAGAAGTTGTCGTTTTCCTGGTGCTGCTGGAATTTGTTCAACGAATTCTCCTACAGCAAAAAACCCCACAACATTCCGCTGAGAAATAAGATATTCAGAGGTTGATAGAGCAGCCATTACACCCTCTTCGAGAACACGGTTAGTAGAAGTTGTATGATCAAATACTACAAAAATACGAGCTGCTTGATCTAGAGCGAACTCATTTGCTGCAAGTTTGTTAAATTTAGCTGTAACTCTCCAATTAATAACACGCATTTCATCCCCCTCCTGGTAGTCTCGAACACCTTGGAAATCAAAATCTCGCCCCTTGTATGTCAAGCTTGGAATACTCCCTGTTTCTGGAAGTAATCGTTTCCGATAAATCGGGAGGTGTTTTAGCTTAATAAGAGCAGGAACTACTGTAAAAAAGTTTAACAAAGCAAATTCCTTTACTTCTGTCCGAAATTGAAAGATATCAGAGCCTCGTATGATTACCGGGCCAAGGTTATACCGTCCTCTTTTATGGGTTCGAATTGCATATTTTAGGGTTATTTCCTCACCTTGATCAAGCTCTAGAAGCCAATGGTTTGATCCTTCATTAACAGTGCACTGTTCGGGAATTTTATCGTTGATCTCTAGAATAGGGATACGTTTTCCCTCATTACGAACCCTCAATCGAACATAGATGAGTTCTCCTTTTTCTTCGGTTCTATCACGTGAGATCCATCGCTTCATCACTACTTGATCTACAGAAATATCTTCAGATGCAAGTGAAAAGAAAAAAATCACAAGAAGTGGAAGCAGTACTCCTGCAAATTGCCCAAATAACAATATCACCGTAAAAAAGAGGATTAAGAATGCCAAACTGATCAAACTGATTAATCGAAAACGTTTTTTCAGGTGAATACCACCAAAAAATGAGTTTTTTCCTGTTACTCCTTACGAGGGGCTTTAATTTCGTTCAGAATCTTCTCAATCAAAATATCAGTTGATGTCCCTCCCAACCATGAACCAATCTCTAGAATTATCCTATGAGCCAGTGCAATAACTGCGAGTTCTTTTACATCTTGAGGTATGACATAATCCCTTTTGTGTAATACTGCATTAGCTCGTGTTAGTGCCATCAAGTCTAAAGATCCTCGTGGTGAAGCTCCGACCTTTACTTGAGGTAGCTCACGTGTTTGTTGAACAATATCAACAATATAGGCTTTGATTTCCTCAGAAACATGAATAGTTTCAACAGTTCGTTGCATTTCCCAAAAAGTCTTTCGGTCTGTAATTTGCAAGACATCAAATGTTTTTTTCTTTCGTTGAATCCGATTTGTCAGAATTAATTGCTCAGCTTCCGTTGAAGGGTACCCAATTTTGATTTTGGAGAGAAACCGATCGATTTGGGCTTCAGGGAGAGCAAAAGTTCCTTCAAGTTCCAAAGGGTTTTGAGTTGCTACAACTAGAAATGGTTTATCTGAACCAGTTAACTGATAAGTTACCCCTCCTACAGTCACTTGGTATTCAGCCATTGCTTCTAATAAGGCACTTTGTGTTTTAGGTGTTGCTCGATTTATTTCATCAGCTAGAATTATGTCTGCAAAGATAGGGCCAGATTTAAATTCGAAGTCATTTGTTTTCTGATTATAAACCTCGGAACCAGTAAGATCCTGAGGTAATAGGTCAGGAGTGAACTGAATTCGTTTAAAATCGCATCCCAATGCAGTGGCAAAGGATCTGCATATCATTGTTTTAGCTAGTCCAGGGTAGTCTTCGAAGAGTATATTCCCATCCGCAAGAAACGATAGCATGACTTGACGTAGGGTCTCATTTTTTCCAATGATATGTCTATTTATTTCATTTAAAATTTTCATGCACAACTCTGCTGTTTCAATAATTTTCATAATTAATCACTCCATTTCAGAAAGCAATGTTATACCTAGTAATGCCTGTACTTCAATCAGTATCTGAATGAATTGCTCATATAGAATATCAGATGTATATCTATTACGTGACAAATTAGTTCGATTAATCTGGTCATGTTGATCTAGAATCCATTTATTAGGATCATTCAGTAAAAGAGTAAGGTTCTCACTATAGTTTCCTGTGTGATCTTCGCTTTCTATATATTCCTTAATTAACAAAGAAAACACTTGTGTTAGCTTTTTCTGGCGATTAGGTGTTGACATTAACGCAAGCTGAAGAAAATCACCGAATGTTTTGCTGTGAGGTCTGGGAGGTTCAATATATTCCGTTTTTCCTTTTTTAAAGGAATGACTGTCCACTTCCTGTTCATTTATATCCGACCAATGTGAATAAATTGCCCGAAAACCAAGAAAAACAAATGAACCTAAGATAAAAGTAAAGGTTAGTTCAAAAATCGGTTGTATTATGTCGATTAAATTCATTCTTCTTTCTCCATTCCTTCCTCCTGTTTTCTCTCTGTTTCAAGCGTTGAGTCAGGAGGAAAAATTATTTGAGAAGCTAAAGATTTAGCAACCTCCACTTGCGATGTTGATATTTCATGATTCGAGAATTTTGCTTCTTCAAACAAATCAGTTAGGTTATTTATTGTCGGAGTTTTGGTTAAATCCTTATTGATGACATCTTTAGTGAACTCGGAAGGAGTGAGTATTGGCGAACTGTCAGCTCCACGTTCTTCTAATGTTGTGGATGCTTGATAATAACACTCTAATATTGTTCTTGTCATATATTGTTTTTCTTGAACATCTTCAGTTAATTCTTCAACTTCTTTCGACTCAACCTCTTCAAGTTTAGATCGTCGTTGGATGATTATTGCAAACAAAAATGGTAATAGCAGTATTCCAATAATAAAAAGGCTTCTAAATTCAGTTATGAAATCTGAAAAGAAATCATTGCCTGGTGAAGGTGTACCAGTAGATGTAGTATCAGTTCCCATGGGATTTGCACTTGATGGAGAGGTTGTGCCAGAATTAGGGGGAGTAGTAGCAGTTGTCTCAGGTTCGACGAACGGAAGCTCTTCTTCCAGAGGTTTAGGAAGTGGAAGTACAAAAATGATAACAAACAACAATGAAAAGACAACCATCCATTTAGTTGGCGGTAGCCATGAAAGATCATGACCACGGCGATAAAAAAAGAGAAAGATAGCAATGAACGCGGGCAAAAACACTCCTAGACTCTCTAACAAG
>JAEOTU010000016.1 GCA_016839665.1 Candidatus Hodarchaeota archaeon | reverse complement strand
TTATTCACCCTCCTTGGTCAAGTTCACATTTTATCTAGGGAAACATATTTCACAACTGCAAGTGTGATTGCTGCTTTCTATGGTTGGATCTATGCTTTATTCGACGAGGTTATTTCTTGGACTGCTCAGACTGGAGTACCAAGACACATTGCGCGAAGCCTAGTACTTGAAACAGTCCGAGGGGCAGTGAACATGGCATTAAACGATCCCAGTATGGAGATAAGCAATATATTAGAACCTTTAATTACGCCAAGAGGTATAACTGAACACGGGCTCAATATTTTACATCAACAACAAGGATTGACTGCTTGGACTGATGCTCTTGAAGCTGTCCTTGAGCGATTGAGCAAAAGTAAGTAGTGTACTTATTCACCTTGAGTAGAATAGTATTCATCAGGAAATTCGCCTTTTTTCAATGGTTCCCAATTTGTTTGAATAGGTTTACGAGCATAGTAGTAGGTGACTGAAGATTGGTTTGCTACTATCTCATCAAATTCCCCATGGTGAGTAAATACAAGAAGACTTTTTTTAAACGGAATAGCATCCATTTCATGAAAGCGATATTGACTAACCTGATTCTTCCGAAAAGCTGAGCGAACAAAACCTAGCATCCCTGCCTTTTTCCAAGCTGAATGTACTGTACATCCATGGTATGGCGCAGAAAATGCACCTCCAATATAGTACCAAGCACCTTGGAAGATATCCTCTGTACCAGTGTATTCTAGAGAGGGGTAAGTCTCCCCATCAACATAAAATTTGGTGTTCCCTTCTAAAAATTTCAACCCATCACTACGCTTAACATTCTCTTGATTCAAGACACATCCAATGTAGAAACCTTCTCCACTCGCGTCAAGAAGTTTAAAGGGAATTTTAGGGATTGTTGGTCGTTCCTCACGGTATTTAGCATGAAAATAATAAGAAGGTTGCGGAGAATCATCCTCATATTGACGGTAAGTAATTGCTCCATAAAAGATGACTGTTTCCTTCTTGCTTGTGTTGTTAATTTCTATTCGAGCATTTTTTTGGAAAGGCATTGGAAATCTACAAACATATCCGCCTGAAGTTTCTTCTAAATACTTGGATTTAAATTCTCGATATTTCCCGAATCCTACTCCAAAGAAATCTCCAATAGGTGAATCTACACTTGGGATTGCTTCGTCATCAAAATATACCCTCAAAAAGACCTTCTTTCGGATCTCCCAACTATTATAGTATTTACGTAAGCTAAGAAGTCCCGAAGAGAATGTAAACCAAATGTTTACTATACACCCAAGCCCTTCTCCTAGAACGGGGAAATCAAACTTACTTTGGGGTTTAATCTGAATATAATCCTGATGTTTGAGTCCACGCTCAACCATGAATTGCCATTGTTTTTGAGTTCGATGGGCAACAAGAGGTGTTTCATTAGAGTGCGTCGATACTTGTTTGATTTTCCAAGGAATTTCTTTTATGAAAATCATCTCTTCATATGTTGATGGATTAAGGGGGGGAGGCAATCTATTTCACATTTTTGATTGATTGAACAGTTTGTAAAGATAAGCTTGGAATCAGACTTTTCGACATTGCTTCACAAGAGTCTCCAGGATCTGTTGAAAATTAATCGCATCATCAGGTTTAATGCTATAATACACAACTGGCTTATCTTCTAATATTTCATGTTCATCAATAATCGGGTCATCTGATTTATCAAATAGTTCAACAAACGCGACTGGTTTGGACGGGGTTTCCTCTGTTTTTCGAAAATTTTGATAAAAAACTTTCGCTGCTAGGAACGAATCTGGATCATTCCTTGAAAACAGAATTGCTGCACCCGAACTCTTATAATAGCGCGTATGAAGCTTGTCTGTAAATAATCGGCCTACTGGTTGAATGAGCAGGATTTTTATAAAACCATTTGGCATGTGCCATTCGAACGTGGAAATGTTCGCAGATAGGATTGAAATATTCATATGCGTGGATTGTGTTGGATATTTCTCTAATAATTTCTTGACCAAGTGACTAGTTATTTCGTCAGGATGACT
>JAEOTU010000015.1 GCA_016839665.1 Candidatus Hodarchaeota archaeon | reverse complement strand
GTTTTCTCTCCCCAACGCTTCTTTGTTCTTGTTTTGTCATCTTATGTTTTCTCTTCAATTTGAAATATTTGATTCCCTCATCTGATTACCTTTTTTATCAATTTGACTGATTCAATTGGTTCAATTCGCTATTAACTCCCGACAAATAACCAATTTTACCACATCCTGAGTTTCAAGTCTTTTTGAATTTTTCTTTCAACAAATATATCTAAGGTTAATAATGACCATTATTTAAGTTTGAGAGTATCAAGGTATGACAAAAATTCAATAGCGGAAGTCCAGAAGTGACTTTCTTTATCTTGATTGGAGCTCTAATCTCCACTCACATTCTTTTGTGAGGAATTGATTAATTGTCTAAGATACGTCTTTGCAGCATTTACTTCCAATTCTGAAGCTTCTTTTGAGGTTGCTGATTTTGAAATAATTATTTGGATATTTTCTTTCTCCTGATATGATTTCGGTAGAGATTTTATCCATACATCAAACTTTTGACGTACCTGTATTAATAGTGGCGCGAGTAGAGATTCATCCGTGAAAGATGTCGTAAATTCTGTTTCAAAATAACCCACATCTTTTTGCTCAACTAGAATCTTAATCTCGGATTCAATTAACATATACATTTCCTTCATTTCACTGGGGACTCCTGGAAGACAGAAAATCCATGTTTTTGATTTTTTATGATCAAAGAAAATTCCTGGAGCAGTACCCACTGGATTATTAACTGGAGCAGCGCCAACAGGTAAAATTGCCATTTTTTCTCGGGCCGAAGTTATTTCAGCACTATCTACAAGTTGTTTCTCGAATAAATCTTTGTACCGTTGTTTGACTATTGATAAAGCTTCAGGATCAAGTTCTGTAGGCACATTTAATGCCTTAGCTAAAAAAACTGAAGTCGAATCATCCCAAGTAGGACCTAAACCACCTGTTATTAGAATCAAGCTATACTCTCTGGAGGATAATGTCTGTGAAATTTCTTTTGGTACAATTTTTGGATCATCAGGAATGGTTATGATCTTTTTTACCACAAAACCTAAAGTCGTGAGATTTTTCGCCAAGAATGTTGCATTAGTATTGATAGTATTCCCTGTTAACAATTCGTTCCCGATAGAAATTAAACATACGGCTTCCATCTTTAAAATACCTCTCTCGGAGATTACTTTGATTTAGGAGGATTTAAAAGATCATTAAAATCAATGTTTTCAAATAGAAAAATATATTTTAGAAATATTATTGAAATATATAAGAACTCTCTAGATAAGGAACTTGTAGAAGAGTTTGTATGTCAATTTCTAGGAATGCTGGTTATGATGTCAACGGAAACAGGAGAGCTCCTCTCAAAGGAAATTCTTCACTCAATTAGAGATTTAGTAACTGAATTACGTTCTCTTGATCCCACAGTACAAGTTGTATCTGCTCTTAACGAAGCTCAACAATTAGTCATGGAAATCGAAAAATTAGAGAAAAATCTAAGTGGTGCTGGGTTTTTGAAAAAAAGGGGGATAAATAAAACCCTTACACAGAATAAACAGAAGTATAGTAAATTAACAGAAGACTTACTCAACGCACTACTCGTAGGTTATCGAAAGATTTACTTTGATTTGGCTAATAATATTAAAGAAATTGCAAAATTTATCCCCCAAGAAACAGAAACAATTCGTAAACTCCAAATTCCAAGCTTTAATGCGAAGCAGATCGTGAAATTTAGCTCTAATGTTCTCAGAACATATAATCAGATTTCTGAAGTTCTTCGTGGAAAGAATATCTCAGTTCTTCTTTTTAATCGAGAAATCATTGATCTTTACGGAAAATTTGTGGATTTCGATGAAGAAAAAATAAGAGTGACAAGCCAAACAACAAAAACCAGCATCCATGTCATGACAATTACTGATTTACTCGAACTATACGATCAATTAGAAGCTGAAAATGCGTATTTAAAACAACGACGGAAAGGAACTGAAGGGAAAATTCAATTTGCAATTATTCAAATGTCTTCTAAGTTGCAACAACATCTTGATACAGTTGCTTCAATTGGTTTGGATCTTTGGAGAAAGATTGATGTCTTGAAAGAGGAAGTACAAGATATTCAAGCCCGGGTAGAGAAAACAACCTCGGTAGAGACTCTCATTGGATTGGAAAAAAAACTTAATTCACTTAGTAGTGAATTTGTAAATGCTCTTCGAACATATGAAATTTCCCTCAAGACAGAAACGGAGGATCAGATCGGGCGAATAATACAAATTATTGGGAAAGAGGGATTAGAATCTGCTTTTACATCAGCTCCAGAAATTGATGTTTCGTCTGCAAATATACCTACCATTATCCAAGATATCGAAAAAATACGTTCTTGGCATCAGCAACAGATTATTGCCACTAAAAAAATTGTAAGCACTTCTGAACTAATCAACGCTTGCAAAACTATTCGTGCAATGAAGATCCCTGTTCCTCCAGATTTCATAAAGGATGTACGTGCAATTGAGAAAGATGCGGGTAAAACAAACAACCTCCACGAGTGGGTTGTTCTAGCAAAGCGATATGATGATTTAAAATCAGCATTAGCAGAAGAATGCCAGAACTATTTCTTCCGACTCCTGGAAAATCCCCACATTCAGGAAGTTATTAATGTCAGTGAGGGTCCTCAAATGCCTACATTTCGCGATTTTGAGGCACTCTCATCTAGTGAATTAATAAACAAGGCCCGGGAAATAAAAGATTGGGAGACCCGTCTTGTTGCATATTTTTCCAAGCCTTCTCAACAAAACCTGCGGCAAAATTTATTAAATTTATATGATTCTCGTGAAAGTTTAAGAGATATTCTGTCTGAAGATTTGAAGGTTCAAATTCAACAGCAAAGAGAGCTCAGAAGCGTTGAAGATCTTGATATAAAGGAATTAGTTCGTGAAATTGAAATCCTTCACCGTATAAATACAAACATTAAGACTGACATTTGGAATAAAATCGACCAAGAGATACATCCTATTTACAATCAACTTACAAATTTAGAAACAATCCCTCTAAAACTAAAAGCACATGTTCCAATCCTAGATTTGACAGATTTAAGGTCATTTCGCGAGGAAATTAGTGCTGCAGCCCAGAAGGGTTATCAAGAACTCCTAGATGAGTATGAAAAGATTCCAGTTTGGAAGTATAAGATTTCTTCTCGGATACGTGAAAATTTAACTTCGATCCCGTTTCCATTGATTCCTATAGAAACGCGTTTTGATTTACGGGAGAGACGTACACAAATCGTGTCTTTAGTTGACCAATACTCAGAATTTGGAAAT
>JAEOTU010000129.1 GCA_016839665.1 Candidatus Hodarchaeota archaeon | reverse complement strand
TCTCACACAATTCTAAAGCGATTTTCTGTGGAATAACTTCCTTTTTTTGTTTCAAATTTCACATCTCTCGAATGATTTTCAATTGACCTCACATATAATCAATAATTAAAACGTTTTGACATGGTAAAGTGTAAAGAAGCGCACATAGAACGGTAATTTTCTTCCGAAAGTTGCACACCCAGGTTCAAAAATGAGAAAGGCAGACATTCAATTCTCAATTAGATAATTAAGTAGCCATCATAAACTCACATAGGCGTGTTAGATGGACTCCAAAGATCTTGAAATCATAAAAATACTAAATGCAAATGGCCGAATGCCTTTTTCCACTATAGCAAAACGGGTAAAATTAAGTCTTAATGGTGTGAAAAAGCGAATAAATAATTTGGAAAAGGAGGGGGTTATCAAAGGTTATTCATGTGAATTAAGCTTTGGAATCCTAGGAGAAGAGACTGGACTCGCGCGAATTAACATTTCTAGTGCAATTGAAGGTGTACAAGAAGTTGTTGACATCATCGGTAATCATAAACTCATCTTCACAGTTGGAGTGGGGATTGGTAACAAAATTATTGCTGTTTTTACTTATAAAACGAGTTCTGAAGTTGTTAAACTTGAGAACTGGTTAAAATCTATTTCACATGTAGATACGGTTGAAATTTTTCTCTTACTATCAAGGCCAATTGAAGATACCTCCAAAATAGCTCCTGCTGATTATAAGATAATTTCTGAACTAAGAAATAATGGTAGAATTCCATTACAAACCCTTTCAGAACGAACCCAAATATCAACACGGACACTAAAGAAAAGGTTGGACAGACTAACTAATGCAGGCCTAATCTACTTTTCAACATTATTATCGCCAGGTTCGTCAGAGGAACTGATAATATTCACGATTTTTTGTACATTGAGATTAGAAGTCAATAAGATAGATTTCTTTCAACAAACAATGAGAATTTTTGCCGAGAATTTTTGGGTGGGATGGATAGTTGTTGAAAAACCGATGGTTATCTTAAGTTTCTTTGCTCCTAACATTAAAATGATTAGAAACGTTGAAGAAGAGCTTAAACAAAAATTTCCTGATATTGTTTCAACGGATACAATTACTGGTGGTGAAGGGTTTCATTTTCATGATTGGCGAACTGACCACATCATAGAAATGGCGAAGGAGTATAAAAGACAGACTTAAGCTTAGAAATTAGAGATGAACAATCAGTTAATGGGAAATAAAAAAAGAATGGGAGGATATCTAAAGAATTAGACATCCGTAATAGTGAGGTAAGCAAGAGTTTGGTTTAAGAGTTGATATGCAACTTCACCAAAGGTAATTGGGCCTACAACACCACCTGTTTTCTTGCCTTCAAGTTCCGAGTATAGAAAATTGAGAATGCAATTACAGGAAAAAGCGATATTGTCTAAATCCTCAGTTGGCATCTGGGAAATAAAACTTAATACATAATTTTCAATACTTTGGGCATGTTTATACTCCATATTTTTGAATACGGGGGCATAAAAATCGACAGTGCCATCGTCATTGACACTTTGGAAGCTAATATTAATTTTAGCACCACTGTAGTTTGCTACCAAAGGAAGACGAGTATCCAATTCTTTTTCTTTGATGTAAGCAGCAAAATTTCTAGTTTCTCCGTTTATAATTGCATCTGTAACTTGAAATCCATCACCTAGAAAAGAAATTGTATCGCCTGATCCCTCGGCGAAGATATTCAATATTTTGATCTCTGCATACTTTCCCACAGGTAACTCAACATGCATAACCACAGCTGAACTATCCGAGCTAGTAGTAGTTAACCCGTTTACAACAAGTGGTTTTTGTGACCCCAGATTATCTAGGTGAATTCCTGAAATCCATCCAATAAGAGGAGTAATTGCAAAGTTCAGGTAGTCAGGGGCTTCAAGGGCAAAGCGTAGGTGAATAGGAGAGGAAGCAGGAATAATGATTACACTGAACCCATTCTCCGGTGCATCAGAATAAACGTTTTTTATAGTATCAGCCGTATATTCCTGAATTTTATATTTAGTCGCATATTCTGGTAATTGAGATACAAATATTTTATCCTTAGTAATTTTTCCGCCTTCTTTAGTCATAAAATATGGAATTGTTCCAGCAATCCAGTTACCAGCTGGTAATTGGGCCAGCACTTCTTCCTCTGCTGCTAATAGAAGCGGTTGTCCGCTAGCAATCATTTCATTGACAATTTCTTTTTCGACTAATGTTTGTTCCATTTTTTATAAACCTCCGGTAAATAGGTTCTCTAAATCCTGTTGGATTTTAGGTACGTGACTTGATCGTATAAAGAGATTTCTCAATTGAGTGATCCCTTCTTCTATGACACCTGGTTCATTAGAAAACTTAGCCTTCAATTTAATTCTTGTCAACAGGACTTTGGCTGCCAAAAAGCTAAATTGATATTCTAGTTCTCCAGTCACCAGTTTTAACCAAATTGGGTTTGTTTCGGGTGGTACTTCCATTTAGATACCTTCCATGGTCACTATTTATTATTAAAAAATGAAAACATTAAAATATTTAATAAATAATCTCTCCGCAATTGTAACACTATATTAGAGTCATAATGTAGCCCTAAATGAATTATTAGTCACATCTACAACAGATCCCCCAAACAGGGATTTTAGCGAAACAGCGTGAGAATAGAATGAGATAAACCCCTTTTTCTATTCCAAGAACAAACAGCGAGTTTTAGATCCATAACGACTATCAAAAGTTGATGAAAAACATGAATAAACTGACTGAATGTTAGATGAACATTAATGAGTTGTGATTTTCATAATCTTGAACCAGTAGCGAGTTGTAAGAAGTGTAAAAGAGATATTTGCTCTGAATGTATAACATCCATTGATAAACCAATAGATGTGTTTTTTTTAGGCATTAAAAGCATCAAAGTAGAAGAATATTGCCCTGTGTGTTATTTAGATGGGATCTATCAGACAATAACCAGTAGAGAATTTGTCTTAAAGCATATTTTCGGAATTATAGGTCTATCAAGGATTGTTTTGATTTACCAGATTTTCTTTGGTGATTATTTTCTAGATCTTTCATCATGGCTCTTTTTAGGGGTGCAATTCGTATTTAAGCTGGTACCTCAGATCATCGTTTTACTATTGTTTTATTCTTTGCTCTATAAAGCTCCTAGAGTGAAAAAAAGAGTCCTAGAATCTAAACAAAAATTATTTTCGAAAACAAAGACAAATTCTACAATAGACTTGGATTTATAGAAAAATGAATGAGATTGAGCTAATTCAGAGTATAGTAATTGGTTTTGTTGTATTTATCATATTAGCAATGGTTTTTCATACTATTGTACGGTTAGTTAGATACTTCTATAAATTTCCAATCCCAGCTCCTCTAACGATACTGATTGACCATCCGATCCGAAGAAAATATTGGCAGAAACCAGAAGAACTTGCTGAACGAATGCAATTAAAAGCTGGTATGACACTACTTGAAGTTGGACCAGGAAGAGGAAATTATACTGAACATTTCTCTAAAGTAATTAAACCTGGAACACTTCATGCAATAGATATTCAAGAATCAGTGATTAAACGATTGAAGAGTAAATTCGAAAAAAAAGGATTAGAGAATATCAAACCACGAGTCGAAGACATTTATAATTTACCATTTGAAGAGGAAAGCATAGATCGTATTTTTATGATGGCATGTCTACCAGAGATCCCTGATCCAGTCAGGGCTCTTAAAGAATGTAAGAGAGTCTTAAAAGCTGATGGAATAATATCTTTTTCAGAAATCTTTACAGATCCTGATTATCCTCTTCGGAGGACAGAAATTCGTTGGGCAAATCATGCAGGATTTGAATTATTAGAACAATTTGGGAACTGGTTTATTTATCAATTGAATTTCAGGAAAAATTAAAATTGGCTTAAATGATATCTATTGGAGAGATCTTTCGTTTTGATAAGCATTTTCATACTCTTTAGGTTATAAAAATTGCCTAGTAATGAGGCTATATCTATATAGCTTATCAAACTTAACTATTACTAAATCGCGCTCTGGCCAACCCAAAAGCGTCCTTCCACTCCAGAAATCCGTAACCGACCCTGCAACACTCCAATATGTAACATCATATGTCTTAAATTATAAAGGAGAGAACTGAGAAGTGAGGATCCGTGCCACTCAAATAGAGGATTTGTAACCAGTTTATCGATAGTTAAATTTTCAATTCTCTTTCGACATTTGACCTTCAAATCCTCTAGATAGTCCATTACTTCGCTCTTTGATAAGGATCTTTCCCATTCCTTGGGGTGAAAGTTCTCTTTCGATGTCCGAAAATCCTCTGCATGAGTATACTTCGGAATAAAATGCTCTCTTTCGTCCTCGGTGCTACTAAAGTAAAGATCAGCAAAAAACATTGTATGATATATGATTTTATAAAATTCTGGCCCATATTTCAAATCTTTCCAAAATTCATCTGGACAGATATTTATGATCCTCTCAAGCGTTTTGAACGCTGCACCATACTGCTCAAGAAATCCTTTCACCAAAATACTAGTTGTTTCCAAATCGTTCAAATATTATCACCTTTTACTTTCTCAGATTATTCGTAAATTAACTTTTATTTTTGATACCTGCTGATACACTTAAATCCAATGGATGTAGATGAAATATATGACAAATGATAGAAAATCACAGAAAGGGACACTTTGTCAATGCGGTAGTTTAAACTTTTGAATCACTGCCTGTGAGAAGGACAAAAACATCGAAACTTGGAAATGTAGTAAATGTGGTAATCAATTCGAAATCGAATGGAAGGAGTAATCCAGATCTATTACAAACGAGAAAGCTGGGGTAACATGGGTATGTTTTTATATGCTCAAGTGCCACTTAATTGAATGGTGAGCGTCCGTGGATGAAGAACTCGTGTTTAGAATACTCTTTATCTCCATCTATGCAGTCTTTGCTGGAGTGAGAGTCTATTATAGGAGCCAAGATATCGGTAGAACCAGTGAGAAAGAATATACTGAGAAGAACAAGGCGATAATAACCCTCATACTCGCGATTCTGGGATATTTTCTGACTATGGGTTTATGGATTGTCTTCCCTCAGATCATACTTGTGTTTCAGATACCTCTACCAGTGTTGATTAGATGGTTTGGATTAGGAATGGCTGTGATCGCCATAGCTCTCACTGTATGGATTCATCACACGTTGGGAAGACAATATTCTGCAAAGTTGGAGATCCAAACGGACCACAAGCTAATAACAGAGGGCCCTTACAGTAGAGTCCGTCATCCAATGTACACTACCCTCAATCTGTTTTCTATATCCGTTTCATTAATTACAGCGAATTTATTGCTCATCTTTTTCGCCATTTCTATTGCTATTCCATTTTTTTGGATAGCCAGGACTGAAGAAGAGATTCTCATAGAGCAGTTTGGTGAAGAGTACTTGGAGTATATGAAAATCACAGGCCGATTTTTTCCTCACCTAGTGAAGTTTATGCATAAATCTAGAAAATAGCTTCTTGTCTTGAGGTATTGTGAGGGGAGAAATTCTTCAATTGGTCATGTTTAAGTATTACCAAGTTATTATTTCTAAGTAATTCCATAATAATATTCTAACATAAATACATTGAGGATATGTAAAAATGAGAAAAATGAATTTTTCGTCAATTAAAATATATCTAATTATGTTGTTATTTTCAACTCTATTATTAGCTAATATTCCAGCGCAATCTGCCGAAGAATCCACCTTTTCAGTTACAAGGATTGATGTTCAATCTACACAGGCTTCTGTTGAAGTCGAGAAATATTCAGATATGTGGGAACAAGCCTGGGTGTGGGCAAATCCCGAAGGATGGATAAATTCTAGAGCAGAAATTCAATCAAAAGATTTAGGCTTTGGAGATAAAAGTTTGAATCTCTTCATTGCGAGCTATTCAAACGTTTATACTTACTTCGATCATGCAAATTGGTGGTTTCGTTCAACTGATGATCCAACGGATAGAAACGCAGAATTGGAGGTCCAATTTAGAACTACAGACGCTTCATTAGCAAAACAATATGCCGATCTTGTTGTTGAATACGCAAATGGAGAGTTGGGTATAACATTTGAATACGAGGGAACTGAAGCGTGGCGAGACCATAGAGACGACGGATCGTGGGTCGATTTGACACGTGTAAAGTACAGCACGCATATAGATTTTCCTTGGTTTACAGAATATATTAATAACTCAATTATTCCACGTAACGTTGGTGGGCTAGCGGAGACAATCGATGTTACTAAAAGCACTCATGTATCCGCATGGGCTTGGCGACAAGGAGATGAATCAAATCCAGAAATTGGGTTTGCTTTTGGCTTCGATTTTGGCAAAAGTATTTATGAAATATCGAGTTCGTTCTCGGGAGCTCATACTTTACCGATTAATGATCTAATTCACGTTACTAAAATTCAGAAATCGTCTTACCAGGGTGAACTTAAGATTCATTGTGAGCTACCAAACGTTACTGCGATAACTCATAATCCGGCATCCAACACCAGTAACATTGAAATCACAACACATCACCATCCCCCTCCTGAAGACTGGGTTAAGCATAACTATTATCATGTCAATTTTAGAATCACAGGTGGAACCTACCTTGATATGTCTGTGTCTTTCACTTATGATTTTATACCATGGTTCCTTGAAAAACGTGTATCCACTGATCTAATCATCAATAGTTACGGCTATTTCTTCAAAGGGATTTTTCTCCAAGGGGAGTATACTAATCTCATTGATTTGGAATCTTTAACTGCATGGGATACCAACATAGCTCTTGTAGAAATTACCTTCAATCCGACCAGGCAAGCTGTAGCGGATTCATTTCAAGTCTCGATCAGATATCCAGATTACGATGACCATGAGAATAATGCGCATATGGTAGCCAATGAAATAGCCAGTATCTTTGGAGTAAGTTACAAAACAGGCAATTGGACCGATAGCTGGTGGTGGGGCCCAAATTTCAATGGAATCTCTTATAATTTCAATTCTGATAATTTCACAGTGGTAATGAGTGAAAATCTATTGACTGGTCATGATGTGATCCAGAGTACGCCTGCATTCGAAGGACAAAACCTCACAGCACTAACCGAATACAGACAAACCACTTTTTATCGTCCAGCAATTGATGGCTATATTAACCAAATGGAATTCAAATGGAATCCCCTCAGTTACGAGATACAAAACCCGATAAAGGACTATCCTGGTAATCAAAATAATGTGAACTTTGACCTATTGACTGAATGGGGATGGCCGACTTACCCATATTCGACAAATTATACGCGATCAGAATTTGGAATAACTTTCCCTGATGAGAACGAAGATCATTCTGTTTATCCCAATGAAAACAATGGTTATGGCTGGGATATAGGGACTTGGAATAACAACTGGGATAACATAAATTACTTAGTTCATAATCTGAACATTTATACTGAAGCCTCGTCGCTAAAATTCAACAACAATACTGCTTTCGGAGATTTTGGGGCTTATATCAATTATGATTTCCATGCAGATTCTGAGGATCTTTATTCTCCAGGAATGCATGTTAAATACCGAGCAGATAATGGAACAGAATATGATGATGAAGGGGAAATAGCCAACTTCATGTTCTCAGGCGTAGATGAACACATTGAAGTGCATACTTGGGATGATAACAGCCATGGGATTCATAACTGGTGGTGGAACTTCTATTTCTACAATACAACGAAGGGCTACGAAGAACCAAGGTTTAATTACACAGGTGTTAAACAAGTAAAAGCAAGAGCCTATTTCGCTGATCTACCTGTGCGATCGAATCAATTCGAAAAGGAGATTTCTTTAATCCAAACTTGGCAAGAACAAGGAAATCTTCGAGCAAATTTCAATTTGACATGGGATACCTCTAATGGGTTTGCTGATGGTGAATGGACAATACTTTTTGAGGTAGAAGATAACAGTGGAAATACTGCTGAAGGATGGGCTCTCCACAGTCTTGTTGTAGATAATTATGACGATGGAACGTTTACACATGGACCAAAAATTGATTTAGAAAGTGCAGTAAATACCACAGTTAATGGGACTCATGTAGTGAAAGCTAACGTTACTGATGATGTGGGACTGTTTGCAGTGGTATTAACAAGAGATGGTGCAGTCTGGTTACTCAATGATACTAATAACGATGATATCTATGAGTTTAATTGGTACACCATGGGTGAACTGGAAGGCACAACTCACTACTTTACTATTACCGCCTGGGATATGGACGGCCATAAGACAATCTATGGATATTGGCTTGAGGTTGATAACGTTCCCAAGGGTAATCCTCCTACTGTAACGTTCATGTCTCCAAGTAGTGTAAATGAAACACTAACTGGAATGTACACTTTTACAGTCAAAGTCATTGACGATCATGGAGTTTCTTCAGTTAAAATGCAGATAGACGACGGAGCAAGCTATGCTATGAGTTTCAATCCCTCGACTGGGAACTATGAAAAAGCGCATAACTTATCGAAAGAATTGAATGGTTACCGTGAACTTCGTGTAACCGTTATTGACGTTGATGAAAATCAACATACAGTGACAGATAGTATCTATTTCACCGTTGTCGGCGGATCAGATACCCAAGTTGAGACCAACCCTCCAGAATGGGATCCTGCCAGGTCAACTTTACCAGAAAACCTCAGTGAGTATGTTGATGAGGGTAGATACCTAGAATATAATCCTGTAAGCGGAAATATATTCTTTGAAGTGGCAGTCAAAGATGATACTGGCATAGCAGCAGTCGATTTCACTATTTATATCGTTGATGACTTTTCATCTTTAACAGGAGAACCAGACCTTAGCACAACGACACAGCTTTTGACTCAATCATTATCTTCGACTGATACTAGTGGTGACTGGGAATTATACGAATATACTTGGGATAGTGCAAGTGCTTCGGATGATTATTATGTCTGTGAATTTGATGTTCAAGATACGGATACCGTTGCAAATCATCTTTATATTCGTGTTGCGTTGGAGACAGATAATTGGGTGGACGACGAACCCACACTTGCTGGTATTCCTGGTTTTGAACTCGGGGTCTTAATCATCAGCTTAACCAGTTGGAGTCTTGTAACTACCATACGAAAGCGAAAACGAATCGAATAGAACTAGACTCGTTTTCTCCCTCTTTTTTTTTAATTGGTTGAGTTTGGATTCTTTAAGTTCTTTGATGAAAAAAGCAAGTTAATCAACCTTGCATATGAATTTAGTGGGAGTATTTGCAAAATTACTCATCTGCCAGGCGAATACAGTCTGTGGAATTACTCTCCAGAAAGGTGGCGGATGAAACATCTTATATCTCTTCTCATATAATCCGCCAAGGATTTTATCTAAATCCTCATCTAAAAATTGCTCTGCATACCCCTCTATGATTACCACCTTCTCACCACTCTCAGTATGAACTGTGATATTATTATTTTGAAGTAAATTTTTCGCATTTCTGGTTGCTAAACCACCCCCGAAGTAGAAAATATTCTCATACCATATCCCCCAGACAGGTCGAGAATGAGGGAAACTGCCACGAATGGTATTTATCCAGTAATTAGATGAGTTGTCCATCCATCTATTGACATCATCCCATGAGACAAGCCCTGATTTTTTTTCTGAGATACCGTAATCTGGGATATTCGGTCTCATAGGTTCTGAAATTCTTATTTTTATTAACTGCATTTTCCATTCCCATTTTGTTACCCTTTTCTTGTTGCTCTTCCTATTCATTATTCCCTACTGGTGGGAAAAACATTCTAAACATCATTTTTGTCCTGTTCCTAATTCCATTGGTAATAAGCTATGGTAGATGAAACGATTAGTTGGAACATGGATACCAATCTTTTCTCCAAATTTGACTATCGATCCCACAAGAAAATGCAGTTCAGAGGGCTTTCCTTCCATGATATCTCTTTGTAAAGATGTTGTCGATTCTTCAGGCATAACATCCAACCATCCCATCATAGTATCAACTATACGTTCGGAAAGATTCACCCCCAATTTCTGAGCGACTTGGACTGTTTCCTTCATGGATTTTTCTACCATCTCTCGAGTTTCAGGTAGTGATCGTATTGTTCCAACTGGTGACCGACTAACAGCAGTAACACCACCTAATGCACACATAAACGCCATCTTTGTCCACAACGCAACTGGAAAATCATCATGGGCAATAGCAGTGATCCCTGCAGAAGTTAACAATTTATTGAGTTCTTCAACCCGTGGACTAATCTTTGATTCCATCTCACCAAATTCTATGATTGAAACACCTAGATGACGGATATGACCAAATCCAGCTTTAAAACTGATAACCTTACACGATCCTCCGACAACATTTTTCTTTCCATATATTTCAATTAGTTGTGAAGGAGCATCCACTCCGTTTTGTAGAGGAAGAATAATGGTTTTTTCATCCACCAGGGGTTTCATGAGATGTGCCACTTCATTCACTTGTGGTGCTTTGACACAAACCATAACAAGACTTACTGGCCCGACTTCAGAAGGATTGTCTGTCACTTGAACTGGATTGATTACAAAATCTCCATCAACACTCTCCACTCTCAATCCTTTGCGTTTCATGATATCAAGGCTTTCTCCCCGAGCAATAAACGTAACATTTAATCCTTTTTTTGCAAGAAGACCTCCGAAATATCCCCCAACTCCACCCACTCCATAAACAACGATCTTTTTATCCATCCACATTGTTATATCCTCAGACTAATTATTTATTGAAGAGCAAACGTTAATACACTCTGTAGTTGGTTTTGCAGAACAAAAAAAGAAAAAGAGATTGAAAAGGTTGATCTTAATCTATAGGGTTACAAGAATTCCTCCAAGGACTACAAGAAACATACTTAAGATGAATATTCCTTGAATTAAAAAACTTGCACCTTCATCAACAGAAGCGGGATCCTCAATTCCTTTGGAATTCAAAACTAAAGCGATTGCACCGATTCCAAAGGCAATTGCAGCTACAATTAGGACAATACTAGAGGCCACTTCCAACGCACCTGGATCTATTATTTGCATCAATGACGTTGTGAGTCCCATTGTTCCACCAACAGCAGTTAGGGCTATTCCTATCACGCCATCTTTACGATTTCCATCAAATTTCATTTTTACCAACTCAGTGTTATTTACAAAAGAATGAGATATTTTAAAATCGAGTTTTCTTAAAGGTTTTGGATTAACATTTCTCTCTCCTTGTTAACGATAGACTGTACATCCTTGTTCCACGAGGTTGTTTAGGGCTTGTTCTGGAAAATCTGGTTTTACCCAAGGATAGTCATTATTAATCCAAAGACACTGTAGATTGCTCAATTTATCGATATTTTCAGGCAGAGATGTTAAGGGATTAGAGTGAATATTCAAATGTGAGAGCGAATTCAAGTTTGTAATACTGTCCGGGAGATTTCCAAGGAAGTTTTTACGTAAAAATAGTTTCTGAAGTTTAATCAGATTTCCAATACTTTCCGGTAATCCACACAACTCATTATATCCTGCCCAAAACTCTAATAGACTAGTTAAATTCCCGATATTTTCAGGAAGAGCTTTAATTAGATTATCCCGAACATCTAACACAATTATACTCTTTAAATCGCCAATACTCTCTGGCAGGTTCCTCAGCTGGTTGTTGGCCACATTAAGAATCTTCAATTTTTCAAGGATCCCAATACTTTCTGGAAGTTCACGAAGTTCATTAGTATCCAGTGATAATTCTTGAAGATTTTCTAACTTTCCAATGCTTTCAGGAAGATTTACTAGTCCATTGGAAGTTAGGAATAATTCTTGGAGATTTTTCAAGTCTCCTATGTTCTCCAGGAGAGAAGAAAGGTCATTTTTCTTTAAATTTAAGATTTTAAGATTCTTAAGCTTCCCTAAACTCTCTGATAGTGATATTAAGCAGTTATTTCGCAAATTCAATTGTTCTAGATTTAAAAGATCTCCAATACTTTCAGGGAGAAAGTCCAGCCGATTATCGTATAAATTCAGATATTTCAGATTGGATAATTCTCCAAGAGTATCAGGAAGAGATCTCAGCCGATTTTTATGTAGGTCCAGATCCAAGAGATTGGAAAGATTGCCTATGCTTTCAGGAAGAGAAGTTAACATGTTATTGTCCAAACACAGACATTCAAGTTTAGAGAGGTTTCCAATTGATTCAGGGATAGAGATTAATTTGTTATCATCCAACCTGACAACTACCAAGTTTATTAACTCCCCTATCGATTCAGGAAGAGACTTCATGTGATGTCCCTCCAAACAAAGATATTCCAGATTTGTTAACTTACCAATACTTTCAGGAAGTTCTTCTAGAGGACCATACTCGATAATTAACTCTCGTAATTCAATTAAATTCCCAATACTATCAGGAAGAGAGGTTAATTGGGAGTTATTACAGCTAAAATGTTGCAGATTAACTAAAGCACCCAATTCCTTTGGAAGAGTTTCAAAAGGATTACTGCTTAAATTTAATACTTTAAGCTGTGATAAACCCCAGAAGCTGTTTGGAACTTCTGTTAATTCATTAGAAAGAAGCATGAGATAATTAATGTTCGTTAAGTTCCCAATGTTTTCAGGAAGACTATTTAGTCGCTTTCTATATAAACATAATCCGCTTATTTGATTATTCTTCAATGTATATCCAAATTGATTACCTGAAGCGGATTTAATTTCTGGGATTGGCTCCTTAATGAGTTTTTCTAAGGTTTCTAATACTAATACATCCCTCTCTATGATTACTCTCCCATGATAATCCTTGAGTCGGGGTTTAGACATAGAAAATTAATGATTGGTCATAGAATTATAAATAAAGGGTTTAAGGCAATTGTGGGATGTCCAATTGTAGAAATTACTCATAAATCTTCCAATGAAAACACTCTCTACAAAACCTAGTTTGATACAGAACCTCAAGTATCATCTGGTGTCGTTGGTTTGCGTACATTCATTATATAAGATTCACATTTTTTCAAGGAATTAGGGTACTTGTAGGAATGGTATAAAGTGGAGGATAAATGACTATAGATCAGTTTAAATAAATTAATTCACTGCAGAAAGTATAGAATTGAATAAATTATCTAATAGTAAATTATTCGAAATATTTGCTGTGAAAACAACCACCAAATCATTCTCTGGAGCTACATAAATGCTTTGACCATATAGACCACTCGCGTAATATACCTTAATCTGTGGTAGTATCCACCATTGATATCCATATCCGCTTTGTTCGTGGAAAAAATTGTATGGTTGAGTTGATTTAGTTACCCAATCTGTTGATACAATCTGCTTCCCATTCCAAGTGCCATTATTTAAATATAAATAGCCAAATTTAGCTATATCACGCGATGTTAAGGATAAACCATGACCACCATGATAAACATTCTGTTGATCATACGTCCATTGAACTTCAGAAATGCCGAGTGGGTTAAAGAGATATTTACGTGCGAATTCAAGAGTTGTTTTTCCTGTTGTTTTTTGTATGATGGCTGATAAAAGATGAGAGGCTCCAGTGCAATAGGTCAACACCGTTCCAGGTTCATTTTTCATAGGTAAATCAAGCATATATTCAACAGGATTCGCACTTCCCAACATCTTAAGAGCACTATCTCCAGTCCACTCGTCCCATTCAAAACCAGTAGTCATCGTTAATAGGTGTTGTAGGGTCATATTCCTCTTTCGAGAATCTAAATTCTCAATCGTGACTTCAGGAAAAAAATCCACCACTTTTAAACTTAAATTATCAATGTACCCTTCTTCTATCGCTATTCCAATAAGAGCTGATGTAAAGCTTTTTGTAGCTGAATATAAAGAGTGCATATTATCCTGATTGGATTGCATATGACCAAGATACTCTTCTAAATTTGGGTACTTTTCAAATACCAGATATCCATGACGGATTATTAACAAAGAGTGGATAGCTATATTTTGTTGTTGAATAGATTCGGTGACTTGTTTAAGCTTTGCTGAATCCATCCCCTGCTCCTCTGGTGTTGAGCTTACCCATGAATCATCTTGAATCTGGTGATCGTAAAGATCTAACCATATGAATCCACTTGTAATTCCCCAAAGCATTATCATGATAGATAAGATAACACTAAGCAATTTTATATTTCTATTCAACTCACATCAGCACTTTCCTTCAATTCATGAGGATCAGCGTCCGGTTGATTTCTCATTGAATCATCTCGTAGATTTTTAAAACAAAATCCAAGAAAGACTATCTGAAATAGAAGAGTGACTAAAATAGGGGCATTTTCAGCAAGTAAACCAAGGACTACCACAAGATAAATAACAATTACAAAAATATTCAGAAAAAATCCTATTAATCCACGGTTAATGTCTACTAATGACTTCTTCTGTAGGATAGTTTTCCAATTAGCCTGAGAGGAGGTAGTAAAAAAAGAATAAAGCGTGCATAGGGCAATAAAAAGGCCTGAAATGTTCATCACAATAATCAAAAGACGAAAAAATGAAATGAGAATTATGTTATTATGAAACAGTTCCATTAAGTAGTATGGCAGTATTCCAAAACAGTGTATCATAATTGAAAATAGAATATTTCTTGTTAGGATGTATACGATTCCACAAGCCATTCCAAGAAGAAATGCAGTAATAAAAAGGTTAAATGAATATATAAGAGAGTTTAACAAATCATATCTGCTAAGATATACAATGAAAAGATTAGATTCTCTAAAAATTGTAATCTGAAATCCGAGATTAAAGGGAATATTAACGAGAGCAAAAGCAAGACTAGAGGTCATAACTGCGGAGAAAGGAGACATTCCACGCTTTTCCAACAATGGAATCAATGTCCTTCGATATAAATATTCCAAAAAAAACGCTACACCCAGAGTACCAGCAATTAACCAAAGTATTATAGAGAATAGATTTCCACTGTGATCTTTCGACAAGGGTAATACGTTGTTAAAAATATCAGCTTCTATATCTAAATTAGTTGAAATGACTGAAAGACAAAGGGTAATTGGTATCAATATTGCCCAAAAAAGGCAAAAAACTGCAATAAACGTGAAAAAACTGGTATAGCTAATCGAATTGAACTCATGATCTTTTACTTTAAGGAATGGGATGATTACAAAGATAAATATTGCAGTGCAAATCACCTGACTAGTAACTAAGACAAATAATTTACTTATCACAATATCATTGGTCAATTGAATCACGTACAGGAGAAAAGCAACTAGAAATTCTATTAAAAATTGCAATGAAAGATAAAATGCGGCTATAATAGCTGGTGAAGAGAAAATAAACCAACGGCTCCCTTTCTTTTGATTTCCCAAATTAAATCTCCTAAATATCGGGATATACCTACGTTTTATTATTTCTTTTTATTTAGGAAAAAAAGCATAATTGATCAATTTCGAAATTAATTATTGAATCTTGACTATGCTTTCAGCTCTATCAAAGTCAATTAAACTCGTAGGAATCGTAATAGTCTAGATTAATAAATTGACAGCCACAGTCCTCGACATCATCCTTGTGTAGGTCAACAAATGTCTCCTTCGCATCTCCAGTGAAATGAATAGGTATGAAAAAGCTGGGTTCAATCGTTTCTATCACTCTAACCACATCTATTCCAGTCATAGTTTGACATCCTGGACCGAGAGGTAGAAAAACTAGATCTATCTCACCTTTCAATTGCTCATACTCATTAATATTCCAGGAATCACCTGCATGAAAAAATGTTAAGCCCCCTAGGTCAATAATGTAACTGGTATAATTATTCGACTGTGGATGACTCGATTGAGCAGATCCAGGCATCGTGTACATATAGAAACAGGTCACATTAATATTATTGAAGACAAAAGTATCTTCAGGCTGTACAGAATCAGCACCATAAACAGTAGCTTGTAGGCTCATAATTGCCGGAAAAACCAATTTAGTGTTCTCGGTTACAATGAGATCAATAGAAGATGGATCATAATGATCACCATGGTCGTGTGTGATGAGAATTAAATCCGCAGGATAATTAGAATAGTTGGATGGTAAATCATAAGGATCAATGTAGATCCTGGTGTCTTTTACTTCTATCATTACTCCCGCATTATACAATAAAGTTACACTAATACCATCATTGGAGTTGAAGTTGATAACGACTGCAGTGATAACGACTCCAGAGGTAACTAAAATCATGCCAATTATTACTATTGCTTTCAGATTACTTTGAAGGAAATTCATACTTCGCGAATGCACTCAAATATAAATAAAATTCATCGTTGATGCAATGAAAAAAGAAGTGGAGATTAGTTTTGGTGCCCCAAGTCATAACTGGGGGATTAAGTTTGATTTAACAAGCATTCATGACACTTGTGAATATGAAGCTGTTTTTCCAGAGAAAAAAGGCCTTGGAGGTAAACTAGATTAATAGTTAGATATCCAATCTCACTTGCTTTTGGTTATCTAACTTCTAGAAATTTATTGTAAAAACGAATAGAAGAACAAATTTAAAAATGATCAAAAATTATTGTTATGATGGTGAAAAATTTGGTTGATAAAACAGATATGGACGAAAATAAGAAATGCCCTTATTGTGGTAAAAAAAATAAGAATGTTAATTTTGAGCGAGCTGATACAAAACATGGTTCTTTCATCATCTTGTTTTGTGAAGATTGCGAGGTAATTTTGGGTTTTGTACCAATATTAAATAAATAAAATTGTTATTTTGTTTAGAATTAGAATATTTTTTTATTTAAAGACTCAAAGTATCAGCTTTCACGCATCACACCCACGAATAATCTGTGGGGAAAGAGAATCTTTGTTCCACGAGACATTGATCTGATTTATAGATAATAAAGCAATTATTAAAGTAAAAAAATCACCCACGGAGATTCGAATCATGGTCAGGAGGAGACGGGACACGAAGAATACGTTTGATCGACCAGGCACTCACTTGCAGACCAAACGCAAAGAAACAAACAGAATTAATGGAAATAAGAAAAGATCAAAAAGAAAAAACAATGGGAGAGGACATAATTCAATGGGAAAGGATATAAGAATATGGTATCGTATAAGAAAATGTGGAAAATAATATGATTGAGATCAAGCGATTAGATGCTCAAGGCCGTTTAGTACTCCCACCTACTTGGCGTAAAAAACTCCAATCAAATGAAGTATTAGTTGTAGAGGATGGAAATCTCCTTCTTATTATTCCCAAGGATGATCCTGATCTCTCCAAATATCTAGAATTTGTTAAGATTGATATTCCCTCAGATGTCTATTCTGATTATCATCGTTTAAAGGAACATTTGTTAAGTGGATGAATAGAATGACATTACGGTTTATTGATGCGTCTGCAATATTATATGCTGTTATTGAACCACAAAAACCGTTAACAGAGCAATTAAGGGAGATTAAAATTAACGCAAAGAATATTCTAAAACGTATCAATGAGGGGGAACAAGTAACTACCAGCGCTGTCCATCTTTCAGAAGTTGCAAATATTTTAGAAGCTAGAAAACCCTTCTCAGAGGTAGCTAACTTTATTATTGATGTAATGATGAAAGATTCTATTCAAATCCTAGATGTTACCGCTGATGATTACAAAACAGCAGCTATCCTTGCCAAACGTTACGAAGTTGGAATAAATGATACCCTAGCAAAACTACTTATGGATCGTAATAATATTGGCGAGATTTATAGTTTTGACAAGCATTTTGATACTCTCCAGGTTAAAAGAATTACTAAGTAATTGAAACATGGGGCTCCTACGTCAATGTCCGCGAATCTAGTATTTCCATTTTAATCATGAACGGAGCAACTAGTAGTTTTCACTTTTCACAAATTCATACAGAGTATCTTCTTCTATATTCAAAAGCAGATCAGGAGTGATTTCAGTATGTTGCCTTTTTTCAACGTTTTTAATTATAAAAGGGTCGTTTGATTGCCAATGAAGTACGATATTAATTCGCCATACTTTCGAAAAAATATCCTGAAGAAATGAAATCCGCCGTTGTGTTTCTATATCTTTTTTCAATTGATCTTTCCATGCCTCGATCTGCCTCTGAACTTCTTTTTCAACTTCTTCCGGAGAAGAATAAATCTTTTTCATTTTTCTGTGTTTTGATTTTGTGAGACTATCTTTTTTTCTGAAAAATTCTCCTAGAGTGGTATTACAGTCGCAGTGACGGTTGAATGGCCTAAAACAGTGATCATTCTTTTTTTCTTGTCTTATTGCGTCAGGACAGGGTATTGGTAAAAAATCCACGTTGTTTTTTTCTAGAATTTCGCAAAGATGATCTCTGGTAACATTTCTAGAGACACTAAGAATTATGTGATAACAGATTTCAACCAACTCCAGTATCGGATGAGAAAAACCATTGAAACCAACTCAAGGAAGTATATTCGACGAAAGAAAAATTTTACTGAAGATTTTTCCTATTTTATATTAGTTATTAGGAAATCTGCCCCATCACGTATTAGTCTACTATTCTAATTAGAAGAGATGTAATCTTCTCGGAGATGAGTATACATTGGAACATATAGAAGGGGTACCCATCCCTTGGGAGCTGGGCGCCATCGTCCAATTACTGTTTTAACAACTTCACCTTCAGTAAAATTACAGATTTTGGGATTATAATTGAAACCACGAACCATTTTACGGTTAAACATGGCCCAATAGGGACTTTCAGGGTCTCCGATTTGCCTCTTTGTCTTTTTAGGGCCAAAAAATTCTACTTTTATAATCCGGGCTCGTTTAGGGATTTTTACCTCTTCTAATTTGACACCACATATCTGCTTTGCACCAGTACTCTCTTTTTGAATTCCACGCAAGCAGTGACCTTTTAAATTCTCAAATTTCTTGGGAGGTGTAAAATCAGGAAAGTTTGTCTGAGTCCAACTATCCATAAAATACACTGCTCCACAGTCAGGGCAACCTTCAACTTGATAAAATTCTTTAGAGATTGGTTTCACTTCTAATAATGCAATATGCTTAGCTGCTTGATCAGGAGTGTCTC
>JAEOTU010000003.1 GCA_016839665.1 Candidatus Hodarchaeota archaeon | reverse complement strand
TTCTTAGTGCTGATTTTGAGGGTGATTTCACCCGTCTATTCGAATATGCTGATAGAGCGGATATCTGCATCTGTTGTGGAGATATTTTTAATTATCATCATCCCCCAGCTTCAGATTTTGAGTTTCCATTACCATTTTATAGCGTGAAAGGCAATAAGGAGCAATGGGGAGGCGAAAAATTTGAAAAACTGCTAGAAAGTGTTCAAAACTTTTTTTGGCTAAACGACCATCGTGACAAGCTTGAAAAGATAACGGATTTACGTTTTTATGGTATTAATTATTTGTCTGAGCCTGCTACTATTCCAAATAACATCGATGTCTTAGTTTCTCATCAACCAGCATACGGTTTAGCAGATCAGTGCAGTGATCCTTTCAAAACTAAAATGGTTCCTCATTGCGGTAATAAGACAATAAGGAAATTAATTGATCGTAGTCAACCAAACTTCTTCGTAGCTGGGCATGTGCATCATTATCAAAAGCAAAAAGAAGGTGGAACATTAGCTATAACCCTCCCTGCGGCATTAACAGATCCTATCGTCATGCTTATTGACAAAGAAATATCAATATTATGATTCACGAGAGATTCCAATCAAAAAAAGTATTCTTAAAATTGCTCAATCGTTTTAGGTGGTGATTCAGTCAGGAACAATTCATTTACTCCTTCTAGATACTCATGATCTGAAATGTCAGCTAACCCATAATCATAGAGCTTTTTGAAGGGGATTACCCCCATAATCATTGAAGAAAAGTTAGCTACATTCATTTTAATTTCAACATCATAAGATTCTGCAGTGTTAATGACCTTAGCTTCTCCGTTAGAAAAGTTAACAATTAAATTACCATCATTTTCAGGTAGGAAACTATCAGTGATTGAAATTTTAAGATTCAAAGTTTGGCTACCAAATTTATGCTCTTTTAGAACGTTAAATAACCCTTGAGTATTTATTACTCTATACATAATCCCAACTCCTTGAAGATTACTCTCTTGTGAAGTTAGGAAGAATCCATTTCCTTCACTCCGAGGATCAATTAAAAGGTACTGAAAATGATCATCTTGGGTAGCTAAGACAATTCTATGAATTTGGTCATCTTGTATATGTACAAAAGTCAGTAATTCAGAGAGAGCTTCAGGAGTTTCATAGATGAGTTCATCAATAATGATGTTGTTTTTAATGAAATTATCTAATTTTTTGAATTTAAATGCAATATATCCTTGAATTTTTCCATCTTTTTTATAACCAACTACTCTATAAGAGTTTAATAAGCGTTGAATGTTTCTTTCATTTCTATAAAACATTCCATGAGTCAATGAAGTATACCTGTTAAAACAATCTAAAATTGAGCTAATATCAGAAGAGTCAAGATAGTAAACATTCTGTTTCGAAGTTTTCGGAGCATTTTTTGGTTCGAAACTGAATAGATTCATTTTCTTTCCCAATCCGTAACCCATTTGAGCATAAAAGTCATGTCTGAAAGGATAAAGAGCAGTTAAGTAGATCCCTTTCTTGATAAAATACTCGTGCGAGAATCTCATTAGCTCTTTCGCCACATGTTCCTTCTTATGTATTAGATCAACACAAACACTAGCAATTCCACCAACTTGAGTAGTAATAGAAATAAAGGTCATAGTATAATCTATAAGAATCATTCCACCAAGTAATTTGCCTTCACGGAAGTAACCAAACCAATCCATTGTCGCAACATCGTTATTTGTTTGGGCCCATCGTTCTTTCAACTTATCTTTCCTTTCTTCTGTAAAATCATCAGGTATCAATCCAGGGTAAGCACTTAACCAAATTTCTACAAATTCACCTAATTCTTCATCAGTAAGTTTTCTGATTGCATCGTTCAATATTTCCGCCTTCCTTCGTTTTAAGTGATATAGAGTTAGTTTTATTCGATATTTATTATCATCATTATAGTTCTCTAATATATTCCTTTCTTTTTCCAGCGTTTAATCTGGATAATAATGACAAGAATTAATCCAAATTCAAACAGAGAAAGCCAATTAGCACCTTCGCCAGTTTTACTAGAAGATGTTTCTGTTGTAGATAAAATATTCTTAATCGAAAAAATTGCATCAGATATATCTTCAGTTGTCAATCCTTTGATACTACTGGAGATAGCAACGACCTTTATCAAATATCTAGAGCCATCAGAAACATTAGTCGAATCTACGATGTATGAAGTCGAAACAAGACCAGATACAATTTGATGCCAAGTTAAACCACCATCAGCAGAATAAAATAGCAAGTAAGACACATCTAATCCTAAAGAATCAGTGGAAGCCGTCCATTGGGTGGTAATTGTCCCATTAAGTGTTTCACCCCCATTAGGAAATAAAATAGAGATTGGTGTGAGATAGTGAACAGGAGAAGTCAGAGGGAAAGGATCTGCATTATTGGAGTTACCAATAAAAGAATACGGGGTGTCAACTATTCCATCCGTATTTGTATCTGGACTAATCCTATCATTCCAGTAATTATGGGTAACGTTATTTGCTAATCCAGTATTCCCATTATCGTACCCTTGGGAAGTTTCCCCGATATTGTTGTCAATGAAATCATTCTGGACTACTGTATTATTGCTTGAGGAGCTGATAAACAAGGGAAATTCAATACAATTGGTTATTAAATTGTGCATAAATGTAGTTGGGCCTGCTGTATTCTGAATAGTAATTCCACCTACCCGACTATTTGAAATCTTGTTTAAAAAGACTGAAATTCCTGCAGATGTGTGATCCACAATCACTCCAAAAGAATTATTGCTCAAGCTGTTTTCATACACCGTTGAATTTTCCGAAAAATTAAGAAGGATTCCATAATAATCATCTTCTACCGTATTTCTAAATACAGTGCTATGTGGTGAATCTCTTACGGTGATTCCCTGTGTATCATGACCAAAAATAGTGTTAAAGCTAATGGTCGTCCCAGGTGAATTGCTTGCGGCGATTGAATGAGCGAATCGATTCCTGATAACAGTGTTATTGCTGATAATACCATTAGCAGAATATCCAATCTCAATCCCTGCATAAGCACTGGCATAAACATAATTCTTTGTAATTCTACTGTTCGCTGATTCACTAATATAGAAACCATAATGGCCAGCAAATGTAACATTATTACCAGACATTTGACCATTTCCTGAGGATGTATGTAAAGAAATCCCATCTGATCCAGTCGTTACCACCGTATTATCCTTGATTGTCGGATACATCGAGTGATCTAGCCAAATTCCTTCCTCACCGCTGTTGGAAATAAAGTTGTTCAGAATTGTACAGTTGTTTGCATAAGAAAAAAATAACCCTGCATCACTAGTTCCAGTAATCTGGTTGTTCTCGATATGAGCATGAGTTACGTTATCTAGAGAAATTCCGACTAATCCCCCAGATAAGAGATTATCACTAATTTGAAAATGAATATCTGTATTTCTGATAGAAATTAGATTTGTACTAGAGCCTGCAACGATATTCAATCCTGTAATTTGGACAGGAGTTGTTTCATTACCATCTCCTGACCATCCTTCAGATGTAGCAATTGATAGAAAATCATTATTACTGTTAATAGTAATTGTACTGTGGTTTAAATATCCTATAGATAATGTTGGTATTGTACTAGATTTAAAGGATGGACTTGACCACTGTTCTGACCGAGAAATATCAGGTAGTTGATTCATGTCTATATCATTGTATTGAAAAAAGACTAATGTGAAAAAAATTGAAAGTAATAGAATTAATTTTTGATTCTTATGCTTCACAAGGAATCTCTCCAAGAGTTACTTCTTTAAATTATTAAGATCCTAGGAATATTATTGTTTTGTGAATGATTTAATTCTTATGAGCTACGAATTTTAGAAATCATACCCATCAATCAGCAAATATTAGTCTTCAGTCCGAAAACATTTATCTTTTATTCAACTATATACAGATCGGTGAAGGTTTTTGATTACTGAATCTAAATTGAAAGACATCGTCAAAGCAAAAATCACTCAAGACGAAGATCTTGGCGATCAAGTTGGTGGTAGTAGACATTTAGGGTATGTCAGTTATGTAATTGACAGTATTCATAAACCTGAAAGAGTACAAACAGATGTTTGTGATGAGTGGAAGATTTCGTATGATTATACCCTTATTGTTGAGACAGAATTTACATACTATCCTGACAACCCTCCTCGTGAATACAAGTATAGAAAAACAATTATTATAGATGATAATGGGAAAATCATCAGCGAATCGCCAAAAGAGGCAACAAATAGTCCTTTTTCTCCTCCAGTTCTGTAATTCGCTTTTCTCTATCACAGCTTTATACAATTACAGGATTAGTCCTATCTTACTTCATAAATAAACATATAAATTCAATGTAATTTCTTTAGATTTTGTTATATTGAAACATAAGTAATCAAATTCCTTAAGCACAAATGAGTGGAATTAAAATGTATCATGGGGATAACCAACTTAAAGAATTAATCTTTCGCTTTAAAAACTGGAAACAAAGTTATTTTTTCGTTGCACTGCTGATGGGATCATGTTGGTGTATTATTTGGCTATTTACAACATTCTTGTTACCTCAAACTGCTGAGATCGTTTTAGTTTCAGATACAAGCGTAGCTGTTATAGTCCTGGCACCTATTTGCATGGGCATACTCTTGATTCTAATGCGCTTTTTATTTAAATCCAGTTTTTATTTTGATTTGTCAGCAGCAATAGCGATTATCGTTGTGATAGTAGTAATCCTCACAACTTTGTTGTTTATGTTTGAAAATACTATACAAATGATGTTAATTGTAACTATTAGTGGTTTAATCGGTGTTCTTTACCTAACATTTCATATTTTGCGATCTGTGAAACAACCATTAGATGAGGTAATAGAGATTACGTTAAAACTTTCAGAAGGAGACCTCGGGGTCGAAATACCCTCACTCCAACGTTTTGGGAAAGAATATGCTGATATGCAAGAAGCGTATGAACAAATGATAAAGTATCTTGTTAATATCGTTACAACTATTAAAAACAGTGCTGAGGACTTAGCTAACAATTCTGAAGAATTAGCTGCAACATCAGAGGAAGTGAATGCTCTAAGTGAAGAGATTACAGCCACTATTCAACAGATTAGTCGTGGGGCTTCAAATCAATCTGAATTGTCAGCGAAAAGCGTCGATAACATCAATCAAATGTCTGAGGTAGTAGATCAATCATTAAGTGATGTTGGAAACGCCCTTCAAGTTATAGAAGACATTGCTAGTCAAACGAACATTCTGGCGTTAAATGCAGCCATTGAAGCTGCTCGTGCAGGAGAATATGGTCGGGGGTTTGCCGTTGTTGCTGATAACGTACGTCGGTTAGCTGAGGAAACCAAAACTAATGCAGGAGATATCTCTAATTTAACTGATCAAATGGTAACTAATATAAGCGGAACCGTCGCCACTCTGCATGAATCATTACAGGAATTCTCATCCCAATCTGAAGAATTTAGTGCATCTAGTGAAGAAGTTGCTGCGGCAACTGAGGAACAAACTGCTTCAATGAATCAGATGACCTCTTCTAGCCAGAACTTATCAACACTTGCCGTAAACCTTTCAGACCAAGTAAAAATGTTTAAACTGCAATGAGGCAATGAATAGCCCTTTTTAATCTCCCATTTTGTAGAACTATTAGTTTTTCTTAATCACAACTTTGATCGCTGTTGACAATGGATAAAGTGCAGGATTTACAATAAAAGTCATTAATCGTTTCTACAGCACATTTATTGCATAACTTAATTCCACAAAACGAGCAGGTAAAATCTTGTATGTGATTATTACACCATTCACAATGTTCTCCATTTTTCTTTGGTTTCATTCTCTTCTACTCCTTTCTTGGAGCTAAAAGATACTCTATAATCCTGAAGGTGCTTTTATAAAGTCAATGGATTATAACCGAGACTGATCTGAAGAATTAAATCTTGATGTATTCTAATGGAAAGATTTTTCTGGAATTACAGTGGTAATATTATCGATGTAAGGAATTCACTTTCCCAAATTTTTGAATGTGTTCTATTATAATTCCATTTAAATCGAGTCTTTTGCTCTTCCCCACAACCGAGTGACCTTAAAATCTGGGTCTTCTGGAGGAGCAATAAAATCATATGAAATAGCCAATTCATATGACTCAGATCGAGACCAAGACTCAGAAGAAATTTTCATTAAAAATTCTTTCTTTACTTTCTTTTTCCCATTATAGATTATTGATAGTTCTGCGTTCACATCTTGTTCTACAGGAAAAGGATTTTCATCCACATCATGGAATTCAAATGTAAAGGAGGCACCATCATAAGCTGGAATATAGACTGGCAGTATTGGGAGAGATGTTTTGAAATCTTCTTGATGTATAACTGCATCATCCTCGGGATCAGCTAATTCTACTCTTCTGGCTGGATACAAAAATGTTCTATTTCCCTGCCATGAGAGTTCCAATTTAATTGAATTAACTGTTCCAACGGAAGTACCGTGGTTTTCAAAAGGAATTGTCAAGTATATTAACTTGAAATCTTTACCCTCATCATGTAGATTTATCGCACCAAACTGATATATATGCGAGAGGTCTAATACCGCGCCCCGTCTTGCTCTAAGAAAGTTGTAGATGCTTAAGGCAGCTGCTCCAATACCAGGAAGAGCTGGTAAGATAATTTCTGACATATAGTTCATACTCCATATTTTAGTCTTAACTAAAAGATCAGGAGTAATTAATTAATAAAGCATTACTTTTACATTATGAGACATATTTGCTGCTCTTCTTTGTCTTAGTTTGAGAATATTCTTTTTTGATTAATCTCTAGCATTCCAAACTTCTTATTTTTCTGAGACAACAACCCTAAGAGCATCCAAAAACTCTTCCCTCGTTTCTGGAAAATTCTGTTCAAGGAATGTAAGTGAAATCATAGTTCTTGTACGCGCAACTCCTCCCATTTGTGTAATTTTTACTAAATTAACTCGGAGAGTATCAATGGTTCGAGTGCGCATTTTTATAAGTATATCTTCTTGTCCTGCCACATAGTGAATTTCTACAAGTTCTAGTTCCTTCATTCTAGATAAAAGTTTTGTATGAACGTCTAGTTGTCTGTCATGAGAGCTAGCAAGTTCAATTAATATGAATGCTGTGATTTCTTTCCCTAATTTCTTGTCATTTGTTAAAACAGCGTACTTGATGACTCCATCATTCTCTAGCTTTTTAATTCGCTTCTGGATTGATTGTCTCGAGAGTTTTACTTTTCTTTTAGCTAGTTCGTCTACTATTGCTTTATGAGTAATCTTGGGCTCATTTTGTAGTATTTTTATGATGTCTCTGTCTTTAGAATCAAGAGTAATCTCATTATCAAAACTCATATTTTTACCTCAATATTATACACTTGTGCGCTTTAACTATTTAAGTTTAATTGTTCAGGGTTAAAAAATGTTTCGTAAATTCACATTGGTGCTATATAAAAGTATATATAAGTTGCACTATGTAAGCTTAATTGGACAGGAGTTGAAAATATGAAGACTAGCACTTATCAAGAAAATTGGTATCAACAACTTGTTGATGTTGGACGTAACCGTCCTTGGGTACTCCTTCTAGGAGTTTTCTATATAATTTTTGCATCTTTGGTACTGACGAACCCCAATGGATTTCCTGTTCCTCTTTTAGACAATAGATTTATTCAATTTGGTCTTTCTCTGACTACGTTGTTTCTATTGCTAACAATTGGCGTCTATTTACTTTACAATGATTATCAATTCATTTGGGGATTATCATTCCTCTCTTACGCAATCACTTTCCTTGGCCTTTCATTGGAAGCATTGGGATTCGTAGACATGAGTAATCCAGTTGTATTTCTATTCTGGCGAATACCAATGATTATCTTTGTGTCTGGTATGTGGATTGGTGCAAGTAGACTTTTCCAAGAAAATAAAAAAGCTATTTACCTCCCTGCTCTCCTTTTACTTGTTCTTGGAGCAAGTTGGTTCTTCTTCGGATTAGTAGTATTAGCTGACATCGAGCTAACCATGTATGGTTTCTTATATGTAGGATTCATTCCTATGACACTTTCTCTAGCCTATATTTGGTCACGATTTAACAAAGATACGATTTTCTCCTCTCCGTGGCTTGTAGCTCTTGGTTTTCTTCTCATGGGAATAGTATATTCTCTATGGATCCCTTGGCACCCTGACAACCTCAGTCCTATCTATTATATCTTATTTACATTATTCAATGTATCTTTGGTTTTGATTCTCCGAGGTTTTCAGAAATTTTCTGAAGAAAATCTCATTAAATGTTAAACGGTTTCTCCAATAATCCATTTTTAGCAGAATATTTTCTGCTAATTCTCTCTTTTTCTTATAGATTTGGTCTATTCAATCATCAAAAAAGCATAACGGTTCATTTGGTCGGAATAATCTTTCAAGACATTAATAGGGTAACCTAGCTGCCCCACTGTTGAATAAACGTCAATAGCCATGCCTTCAGGAGTGGGACGTGCAAGTTTAGGGTGTTTACAATCTTTTCTCTCTTTCGTGCAATCATGGCACAATTCACAGCTATCCATAAAAAGAAGGAATGCTTTTACGCAACCAGACAGAAAGATTTCTCTTTCTAGCTTCAATAATTTCGTATTGGTATCCTTTGTCCAAGCATGTCGATCTTCAGGATGGTCAAACTTCTTTTCGAAATGGAAAATCACTACTCTTTTGTATTCAAGGAAGAATCTTTCACAATCTTTGACAGAAGGAGTGTTCGGTGGACAAGATGCATTATTACCAAAGTTAGGGCACCCATACAAGCATTTCATCCTTACCCAGTAAGAGACGACGATGTTCTTGGGGTCGATCCATTTAAAGTCGTCATATCCGTGTTTTACAAAGGTAGCTTCTAGTTCTTCTTTAGATATCATGATTTCACCAGTTAAAAAGGTTTAAAAGACATTTTTCCACTTTATCTCTACAGTTTTAAGATTTCAGAATTCGGTAAGAGACATTAAGGACAACCACCAAAAATCGCGAACAAAATTAAATAAATACCTTGTTGTAACACAGAAATAAGCAATACATCTATTTTCAGAAAGACCCGACAATTCATGTGTACGATGATATTTACTTGACACGCTTAAAGGGAGAACTTCGTCATGCAAAGAAGGAAGAATGATTGGATAGAAGTGTTAGATCACTATATTAGTAATCCTAACAAGCAAGCATATCAACCTTTAGAAGTTAATCTTGATGATAAGCCTCAAGAGTTTGTAATGAAAGTCATACTAATTGGTGATGGAGCTGTTGGAAAAACTTCTATCCGAGAACGATATCTAGGCCATGGTTTCTCCACTCAGTATTTAACAACAATAGGTGCAGATTTTGCGTCCAAGAGGGATACAATTGGTGCTAAAAAGATTAGATTTCAGATTTGGGATCTTGCGGGTCAGCCTAGATTCGAAGTTGTAAGAACCTTATACTATGGTGGAGCAAAAGCAGCTTTTTTTGTATGTGATGTCAGCAAACCAACTTCTATTATGAATATAAGCAATTGGATCAATGAACTCTGGAAAAATAGTGGTCATGGGCCCGTACCATTTGTTATTTTAGGAAATAAAAGTGATCTAAAGGAATTGGGAATAAAGTGTGTGTCTGATGAAGACTTACAAAATATTGCGGCAGGAATTACTTCCTTGACTCAAAAAGATTTCAATTTTGGAATAACTTATCTTCCAACGAGTGCGAAAACTGGGTTAAATATAGCAAAAGCGTTCAAAGAGTTAGCAATTCAGGCTATATTCCACCGAGAATTCCTTAGGAAATTCATGTAGTATTTTTTTCTTTCCAATCAGAGTGATGAATTGTCCTGAAAACACTCATTAATAATTTCAATTCATCAAGCGAAATTATATTATCTTCCTGAGCGATTTCGACTGATTTATCGAAAATTCTATTCCATAAATGTGTTAATAAGCTCTTCTCTTTCTCTGTGATAATATCATCCTCCCATGCTTCTTTATATGCTTCTTTAAAGGTATTAATATTCTGGTATATTGATTTAACTAGCACTTTTTCATCTTCAGATATTTTCTTATCTCTTAATGTAATATTCACTAAATCCTGAAATAAACTATCTAGCTGTCTCATTTCTAAGTTCTCACAGATTTTTGTATGAATTTGGGGAAATTTCATCGTGAGTATTTTTTGCATCGGTTGAAGACCATATCGGTCACTAACATAATGGTCTATTGAGATCAGGGTCATCCCAAGTTCTCTGGCCACAATTTCGACGTGCCACTGAGGGTCCGAGCAAATAAGGACTCCTACACCCGCCTCGGCCATCTCGACGATCATTTCATCATTAATTCTCCTGCCAGGAATATAACCAATTATCGAGTTGTCACATTGAGGATTAATTATCATTGACGGATGAACATTCAAATTAATCAACCTCGTTCCCAGTTCTTCCATTGATATAACCTCTCGGACAAGGGATCCAAACCTAGGGATTTTATGACCCTTATATATTAGGTCAACCTTCTCTATGTGCTTCCTCGAGAACCCAAGGCTTTCCAGAAATGAATCACCAATTCCATGATTCATAATGTCCCATCCCAGACTAAAATTGTAAATATTGAATTTCTTTTCCTTAGCTCTTGTTAGAATATTACTATAAACACGATTTTTGTGCACAGAGATTTTACGGTGACAAATGACTAAACTCTTCGGAGGTACAAGTGAAAAATTACGGGGATCAGGATTAACCATTAAATAAATCCCCTCGATCTCTTCCACAGTTTTAATCTCGTAACCAATGTAATCAAATTCGAAGAGTGGAGCGAGATTCTCAAGGAATTTAATTATACTATCCGAGGAAATTGATAATCCATGTTCAAGTTTTACCTGTTCTTTTACTTCAGATAATAAGGGAACAGCTATTGTTCTATAAGAGATTCTAGGATCCAAAGATAATAGTGTCTTTTTTAAATTCTCTCTTTCATTAATTGTCATTACTGACCCTCGAAATAGCGGATGATGGATCTTCCTCGTATGATTATCGTTCAATCATCTCTATCGCGTTCTGAGAACAACTAGTTACGCAAAGACCACACCCGAAGCAATAATTTGGATTAAAGGTCATAATATTTTCTTCACTTAATATCCTAGCCTGAAAATGGCACCGTTGAACACAATCTCCACAATTAATACATTCTTCTGGATCGTGGGTTGATATAAACTTACTTGGTTTGATTAATTTCTCCATATTCACGAGTGAAAGCCCTTTTTTGCTTGCTAGAGCATGACAACAACATGAACAGCAACTACAGATCTCTTGGATATGACTATCATCTTCATCAGGTTTATGTAAAGTTAAATGTACAAGTCCTTGTTGATTAGTTTCCTTCATTATTTTTTCTGCTTCAGCTTTAGAAATAAATTCAGCCTCTCCCTCTGTAACAAGTCTTTTCGCGTGTTTATCAATTGATAGGCAGACCTTCAGAGGATAATCACAATTTTGGAGTTTTTCTCGGCATACACAATTTGCCACTGCCATTTTTTCTGCTGATCGAATAATATCAAAAATACGATTCAAGTGTAAAGCAGTCTGCTCAATGCCTACTTTATTATTGATTGGAATAGTTACTGCTCGTAACCTACCCCGAAAATCCAGTAGTTCTTCTTCAGACCATGTTTTCTGTGTTATGTTTTTCAAGTCCCGTGTTTGTATTATAGGTAACATCGTTGAAATTAATATAAGTAACTCTTAAGGCAAGATCAATTCAATGAACTACCAACTGATTTAATTAGTAATATTAACCATAATGTACAGATTTGGGCACCTATTCCAAAACTGACACCGGTTAGAAGGCGTATTTTATTATTAGATAATCGCCATTCCCATTTTTGCGTAAACCCATCAATAAATAAGGGAGTAACTAGCAGAAAGGGGATGAAGACCCATGGTAATGTAAAAGGAATAATAACAAGGGGATCTATTTGAAATACTAATTTTAAAACGACTAGAAAATAAAACGAAACCTGTAATGAAGCTAAAATTCCGAAACACCGATAACACAAGAATGGTTTTCCTGCAATTATAATAGACCTCTCTGGCTTGCAGTGGCATAATGTGAAATCCATTAAACTCGTCGTCCTAGAAAAAGTAGAAAACATCGAAAAGAACCAAGTTAAGAATAAAGTTGATTACCATTCCCAAGATAGCAGCGTAACACGATTGATTGGAAGCTTTTGGCCGATTACTTCGATAGACAAAAAAAGTAATTAATCCAATAAGGGGTAGCAAAACGATGGCTATGGCTAATAAAGGATGAAGTCCTTTATCCATCTGATATCCATAAGGCCGAGCGCCATAACCTCTAGGTTGTTGTGCATATGGTGAAGGGGGAGGTTGTTGCCATGAAGCCGGTGTTGGTTCATAGCTTCTTGGGACTTGGCTTCTTGGTACTTGAGCACCACATTCTGCACAAAATTGAGCTCCTCTTGCGAGAGCAGCTCCACATGAAGGACAATAAGTTAGTTGTTTAGACATTTGTATAAACCCTCTTAAGCATTTGATATTGGTATAAATCAATAATTAATATTTTTTTCTTCGACTGATTATTTGAATACTACCAATTCTGGATGATTTCTTGCAGCTTCTACAATTTTGCCTTTTACTATAAAACTGAGTGCATGACCACTCCCTCGGACTACCAGTAATTTATCCCCTACTCTTACTCCATACGCGTCAAGTACTTCAGGAGACAAGATAAAATAGTTTTTTTTGTCCAATCTTACCCAACAAAAGTATCTATTCTTCCTTATTTTTACTAATTTCAATTCTGGTGTGTTAAAATTATTGTCTTTTTTTGAATAACCTAAAGTTTCTAATATCTCTTTAAAAGGTGTGTTTTTGAGTTCTTTCACAGTTATGAGCCCAAAACCACCTGATGTGGAGCTACCTGATATAAGTACTAATCTAGCAACGCCAGTAAAATTATATTCATTATATGCTTCTTGTGGTATTATTATTCTCCCTGATGTATGAACAAGTGACCATCCAAAGACATACTTTCCACCTTTTACAATTTGTGGCATTATCTATCCCATATCATTGAATACAATGCACGTCTATTTAAGTTTGTAAAAAAAAACAAATGTAGATCCATAACGACTGCACAAATAAAAAATCTTTTTTTAAGTTATTTCAGCAAGGATATTAATCTGAAAAGTGCCTAATTTGTGAGAATGTTAAAAAAATTCTCTAAAGGAGATAAATGATGTGGTAAAGTTGGATCCGAGGAATAGAAATGTATGGATTATTCTTTTACCGCTAATAATAGTAACTGCGTTTGTGGTTACGTTAGAAATCTCAATTCTTAATACCCAATCCTCCTTTGAATGGGAAACTTCAACCCCTGAACAACAGAAGATGAATGCTGGATTATTGAACAATATGACTGAATTCATTCAAGATGAAGGAATTCCTGTTCATAGTGTTTTAGTGATTCGTAATGATTTTCTTGTTTACGAAGAGTACTTCTCTGGTTTTTCTGAGGAAAGGAGACATGAGCTTTGGTCATGTACTAAATCGGTTACATCAGCATTAATTGGGATAGCTATTGATAAAGGGTATTTCGCTCTTGATGATCTTGTTTTAGATCTGTTTCCAAATAAAACATTTCAGAATGTTGATGAAAGAAAACAAAGATTGAGTGTTAAGCATCTGTTAACTATGTCCACTGGGTTGGAATGGGCGGGGGATACTGAATATGTTGCGATGGGAAGTTCTGAAACTGATTGGGTTCAATATATTCTAGATAAACCGATGGTTGCTGAACCTGGGGATGTCTTTAATTACCACACAGGCGGATCCCATGTTTTGTCAGCACTCATTCAAACGACAACAGGCAACACAACCCTTGAATTTGCTCAAAAATATTTGTTTGAACCTGTTGGTATAGAATCTGCGTCTTGGATCGTTGATAATCAAGATTTTAGAATTACTCGTGGAGGAGAAGGACTTTACATGACTCCTCGTGATATGGCTAGGTTTGGCCTTTTGTATCTACATGACGGCTCTTGGAATGGAAAACAAGTCATTCCAAAAGAATGGATCGAAGCTTCAACTAAAAGTTGCGTATTGACGGACAGGCCTTGGCCTCATTTTAACTATGGTTATCAGTTTTGGACATATCCTTCCATAAAACTAAATGGTCAATCTTTTAACAATTTCTTTGCTGCTCGTGGATTGTATGAACAATTGATTTATGTATTTCCAGAATCTGATTTGGTTGTGGTTTTTACAAGCCATGTCACAAATTACAATTTACCAGGCCCAGATTACCTATTATATGAATTTATTTTGCCTGCAATATTACCACAAATAATTTTAGATAAAATAGTTTAGAAAAGTCATTAATGAAATGTTCGACTAATACTTCTTTTTAATACTTTATTTTATGAAACATTAGTCGAGAAAGATCAGATTAATGAAATTACAAGTTAAACGTGGAGGGGAGTTGCATCTAACAGAAATCACATAATTATCTATTCTTTCTGAAGAGAAAGTTAAATCCTGATAGTGAGTTAGACAAATGATCAGACATGGTATTACCCTGATTTCTATTAAGACAAGGGGACATCGAAGAAAAAAGAAGAACATGAAATAGCTTTAAGGTGATTTTTTTGATCCTTTTCTTCAATGAGAGTAAAAGCATCGTTGGTGCATCACAACAAGACATTGAGTTAGTGAAGTTAGGACAGATAGGAACAGGAGGCGATGCATATGATGTCCAAGTAGTAGAGAATTTGGCATTTGTGACATGTGGTTATGGTGGGTTGAAAATATATGATATTTCTGATCCAGTTAATATCACAGAAATCGGTACTTTACCTAAAATAGGTAGAGGGTACACCCATCGGTTATTCATGGACCAAAATAATGTTGCATATATTGGTGATGGTTTTGGGGGTTTGAAAATAATAGATTGTAGTAACCCCACAAATCCATTAAGTATGAATCGGATCCACGTGCCGAATTATACTTACGATGTCAAAGTTGTTGGAACTACCGCATTCATTGCAGATGGGGAATTTGGACTATTCATTGCTGATTGTAGTAATCTTTCTCATCCAACTGCACTAAGTCAATACTCCACTGGTGGCTATGCTACTAATATCCAAATAAAAGAGAAAATTGTGTATTTGGCGGATGGAATCAATGGATTAATGATCTTTGATGTTAGTAACAATTCCAATCCCCTTTTAATAGGACATTGCGGTAATCAATCAACTGAAGAAGAGGGGTTAGGAAGTATAGCAATACGTGGGGACTTAGCGTTTTTAGCATACTGGCAGCGTGGATTGGATATCTATAACATTAGTGACGTGTCAAATATTCAGTTGTTAACTCATTCTATTGATTGTTTCAGCTCCATTTCCATTGAGCTTGATCCTGAGGAGAATGTAGCATTTGTTGCTGATTATATGAATGGTCTAAAAGTATTAAACTTTTCCAATCCGTCCCAACCTAATTTAATTGGAATATTTAACGAAACTGGTATTGCTTATGGCTTACATGTATCTGATAATCTCATTTATCTTGCTGACGCGGCCAATGGACTGATTATTCTTGAGATTGTAGGAGATAGCTCAGGAATTCAGAGTTTTGAACTTCAGCTCGCATTACTTAGTTTAATAGTGCTATTAATCACGTCGAGGAATTTTAAAAGATTAAACGGGCAGAAACTAAGAAGATAAGATAAAATATTTAAAAAATTGAGGATTAATGAGTTTTGGGTTTCTAATTGCGAAAAATAGAAATTGTGGAAATTGAGAACAGTTACCTGAATTTTTTCACTCCTGCTGTAATGGTCGCAGTCGGGTATTTCTTATTTAATCTTATTGCATGGCCTTTCTTCTTCTACCAGTTGGAAATCCTTATACCAAATTTGCAAACTGATAGTTCTTTATTATTATTGAAATACATATTACCTAACATTTCTTACACAATACTACTTGCGATTATATTTTTTGTTATCATTCCTAGACTGAAAGCAAAATACGCTGAATATAAGAAGGCAAATGTACATGGTATTGCTATTGCTCTCGTGTTTTTTTGCATTGTAACCACTTTTCAGGCGATTTTAATTGGATTGATTGAATTAATTGATCTAGAAATAGATGAAGAATTTTTTTATGGTACTCCTTGGTTTGTTGGTAATTGGACAGAGCTAGAAAATCCAGTTCTAATGTCTCTTTTTTTAATTTTTAGATTAGTCATGAATCCACTTTTTACTGAGCTAATTTATCGTCGTTTGATGATTCCATTATTAGAGGATCGGGGTTTATCCCCGTTCCATGCTGTTATCCTCGCTAGTTTAGGTGATAGCTTTATCGGGATCCCCCATTATCTTTTGAGACCAAATATAGATCTCGTTAGAGATTCTTTTACATTTCTTTTGAGCTTTGTTTTCGGTATGCTTGCTGGAATAATCTATATTTGGACAAGAAACGTCCTATTTCCATTCATTTTCAGTGCTTTACACTCTCTCCATAATGAAGTAATCGTAGAAATCGGAGTGAACATGTACGACGCTACTCTTCTAGATGTGGATGATCTGATTATTACAATCAGCGTCATTATCACCTTAGGAATTATTTTTTATTTGGTTTTAGATTTAATAAGGAGTCAGTTTTCTTTAGTTGGGTTCAAAATCTTGAAGAAACCTTCAGCTCCTTTCATAAAAAAAGGGGTAGTCGGTTTTCTTATCATTTCATTAGGTCTACTAATGATCCAAGCACTGGTAGTAACGATCGGAAGAGAATTAACTGGTGGTTTACCAGATTACTTTTATTATATTATGATTTTTTATGTTATTGCGTTCTCTGTTCCGTTTTGGTTATCTATCCAAACAGAATTCGCTCAAAGTGGATATGAGTAGCTAGGAGTATGGGGTTGATGACATCACAAAAGACTATTTATGATTTAGCTGTAGGAGGAGGACTCGTTGGAATAGATACCACAATAACTGGGATCAAGATGGGTTCTACCACTCTCCTTATAGAAAAAGGCGGAATTGACCTCTAGACCTATGTTCTGAAAAGAAATAACTCCTATTGATTCTGACAAATCACACAGAAGACTTTTTTCTTAGATTCTACGCGTTCCCTCTTGCTGAAGATATGAGAAAGCATATGACTCTTACAAGTTGGGCAAATTTCATTCTTCAACACAGTTACCCGTCCTTTCTTTGGTAAAAAGAATGATGTTTGACAGGTTGGATAGTTGGAACATCCCACCAGACGATAGGTTTTAATTCTTTTGAGAAAAAGTGTTCCCTCGCATTCTGAACACGATCCTACCACATCCTTCATGGTTGTCACGGGGATGACATTTCCCTCCCTTGTCTTTTTACTTGGTGAAGTCCATCTACATGTTGGGTAACGGGAGCAACCAAAGAATATTTGTTGTGTTTTAACATTCATTCTTTCCATCATTCTCCCCTGCTGACATACGGGACACATCAGTCTTTCAGTCTTAGATTCACTCTTCCCTTTTTTCGCTATATCCTCTTTCGGAGGATCTAGTTCCTGTCTTAGAAGTGCTTGGAGTTCTGGGAGTTGAGATAATAGTTTCAGGTGAAGTGTGATATACTGTTGTCGAATGGATTCAAGCATGTTCTCATAACTGGCTTGTTTAGTGGCGACCTCATCCATCTTCGCTTCCACCATGCGAGTAAAACTGGGCGTAACCAGCTCAGGCCAAATCTTTTCAAATACCTGGATAATTGACTGACCCAATGAAGTGCTTTCATAGGAGGTCTTCCTGTGTCTAACCACATAATTTCGTGATTCTAACTTCTTGAGTATTTCTGGCCGACTGGATTTGGTACCAATTCGCAATTTTTCTAATCTACGGATCAAGGACGAATCATTCCACTGGGGTGGGGGTTTGGTCTTAAACGACTCTTTTTTGATGTCACCGACTTGAACGGATTGTCCAGTTGTAAATCGAAATATTTTGGATTCCTTTGGTTTTCTCCACGGAATTGCTTGAGTCCACCCCTCTTCTGTTATGTGCTGATACTTTTGATTGAACGGTTCTTGCTTAATATTTACATTAACTGACCCCCGTGCTTGGATCATATCTGGGAGAAACATACCAATATAATAGCGCGAGATATAATCCCATGCTCTCAAGTGGAGTTTGGTGATGATTGAGTCTTCTTTTGGAATGTTCCCTGTAGGGTGAATCGGGTCATGATCTTCAGCTCCCTGCTTCCGTCCATTGGTTCTCACTTGGGATAGATCGGTTATTAACTCCAAATAAGGTTGATAAACAGTGTGTTTCTTCAGTTTCGTTAAAATCAGTTCATGGGGAAAATTGTCTTTGAACCGACGGTTGTCAGTCCGCGGGTAGGATATGAATCCTTTTTCATACAGAGTTGTGAGAAGGGACATAGCCATGTCTGCTTTGATCTTGAGTTGTTTGGTCAGTAGAGCTAACGCGTCAGTTGTGTTCCACGGCCTCGGTGGAGAAATCTTGTTTGTCCAAGTTTTAAATTCAGTGACTGTGCCTGTTGTAGTCCCTTTAATTTTATCCAGTATTTGCTGGACTGATCTTTCCTCTTCAAACGGTGATTGGTCGTGCTTAACCGTCACCAACACTTCTTTCCTGTCGTCAGTCAATAAGTCTGCTACCAAATTATACTTGAGCTTCTGGAGAAACGTATTCCTTTCCCGATCACGTTCCACAATCAAGTTTAAAGTCGGAAGTTGGACTCGCCCGACTGAGAGAACCAGCCCTCGTTGTTTGATTACCCTTCTTGCAGTTCCTGTCACTTCTCTTGTTCCTGCAAATCCCACCCATGCGTCGGCTATTCGACGGCCTTGAACCGCCAATGCCAAATAGAGCTCCCATGGGATCAGATTTTGAAAGGATCTGATGATTTCTTGTTGGGTGAGTGAAGAGTTCCAAACTCGTTTAGTGGCCTGTTTCAGAGCAGGATTGGCACGGATCGCTATCGTATATGCTTCATATGCAATATTGTCCCCCTCTGAGTCGGGATCGGTAGCCAGCCATAACTCATCAACCATTTGTGCTTTTTGACTGATGATCCGCTGAAATGTGCGATTTGTCTGAATGATCAGTGCTTTGGGATTCTGGACAATTTCTAATGGCGGACATTTATTCCAGCCAAACTCCTTAGCAGTATCAATGTTGGTAATATGCCCGATCAGTGGAATAAAGGTTAGCTTTTTCCCTTCCCATTGCCCTTTTCGTAAATATAATCGGTCAGCGACCTTTTCGGTCTCACTGTGCGTGAATAACGTCTTGGCTATCGTCTTCACCTGCGAGGGTTTCTCTCCGATTACCAAGACCTTCGGAACCACTATTGTTCACCTATTTATATCGATAGTATTGTTTAATATAAATATTAACACGCAATTGTGCCCTTTAGAGGCCAAAATTGTGGATACTTAGAATTTTATTCATCCATAGATGATAAGATGTAACTCCTCAAATCGCCCGTTGTTCTTCAAACTGTTCAATAGTATCTAATAGCTTGTCTTTAACATGTTTCGGAATTTCTGGGGTGATGATCCTGAACAGGAGGCGTTCGTCCTCAAGAGTTTCCACACGAAACATATCGCATCACTAGGGGTAATGTCTGTAAATAATACAAGACTGGATCTACTCCCATTAAAATGTGTGTGATAAGGAGGGAGTACCCTCCAACTAAACCATGTAACACGGATAATTTTATCGATTGAGTGTTCTATCCCTGAATTTGATGGGAATTTATATATCATCAACAAAACCATCTACAATAACTCCTGGTGTCCCCACAGGCCCTACTGATGGGTGGATTCTAACCGAAAATGACCATTTTCAAGTTTGAAAAGAAACCGCATTCTGTCCTCCGAATATTTTCCGTATTACACCGTGAAAAAATGGTTGATTAAGTTTTATTTTTGTACTAAGGGATCAAACTAAGATTTGTTTGAATTTTTTGATAACACTCAGACTCCAAAATAAAAGTTGAAATAATCCAAAGAAAATCACTCAATATATCATAAAATGTCCTGATAAAGCAATTTTTGGGAAGAGATAGAGAATTTCATTACTGAGTCATCATACTTAACTCCCTCTTTGTAGAGAACACACTTGACTTATTCGTTTTCTAAATTATCTGGAAATACATCTCGAGTTTGGAATAAATCAGATAAATCCTCATCAATCTCCCCTATAAGCGCGATATATCTTGTAGAAACGTTCTCAAGAGGACTTAGTTATCAGACCTAATTACCGTATCCAATCGGTCTATCTAAACCTACTTATTTCTGGGAGAATATTTCTCGTTCCTTAAGTGCTCTTAGATAATAATGAATTATTGCTATCCCTTCTCAGGGTTGTTCATCTAGGACACGTATCTTCAGTTCAGCAGAGTAAAATTAGAAAGATGAATTTAACGGACTGAATCGGGGGATACAACAAGTAGAGTGCGTATTGTTACAGACTAACCGTTTTCGAAAAATGATCTGGAAATTTTATCAGAGGACGGGAATTCTTCAATAGAATTCCTTCTCTTTATAAATGATGATAAGAGGTCGCCGAAAATGACAACTGTCACCAATTTTATCAAAATAGGGCAATCGACTCAGGAATTTATCTAATCATTATTCGGATTTCCTTTAGCAATTTTTTTAATAAAAATAGAGGAATAATTTTAATTAATACCATCATTCGTTTTTGTGATTTTATTTCTCTTCCCCATAGAAGACCTGTATGTGTAAGAACGGCTCTATCAATCTGATCTGGTAGAAAATTCATTAATAATTGTACTAATCCTCCCCCATATGAATAACCTATAAGCGTTTTGTGTTTTATCTCTTCTTGGACAATTAGTTTCTGATAAAATTCGATTACTTCATGAATACTTGCTAAATTTCGGGGAATATGAGGTGTTTCGATCACAAGCTGAACCTGATTAATCGCCTATAACTTTGGATCGAGGGGACGCTGAAAAAGCTCCAGTTGGTGAGAATAATTAATCACCAATAAAAAAAAAGGAGAAGAGTTGAAATCTCTTGGGGATCTCCAAGAGCATCTTCAGTCTCTTTACTTAGTTCATCAGTTTATTCGAAATGTCCCTGGTGCTGTACTCATTAAGGCCATGGGTTCTCCATTCCATATTATTGTACCACTCATATGCACAGTGCGTCCAGCCCACATTGAGAACTCTGGGTACCCATCATAATCAAACGCTTCTACAACGATACCATTCATCCTATACTTCCAGGTCAGATCTTTTTCAACGTTGGTTAATCCTTCATCAGTCCCCCATAAGAGTGGAAGGCCACCTTCATTTGGGTCAGCGGTCCAAATTTCCCAAATTTCTCCGAAGTGACTTGCTTTTCCTGGTTCAGGATTACCTGGTTTTCCTGGACCTATGAAAAAGAATCGCATATAATATATGTTGTCGAACTCAATAGTACCTTCCCAAGTAACGAGTTCTTCTCCTTCTGGGTAACTATAGGGTTTATCCATTTCTAAGACTAGAAATAAATCCATTTGACCTCTTAGCGGCTTTTTAGCTCCCACTGACAAGACAGGTAGTAATGTTAGAATGGAAACTAGTAGAAACAATACTGATAACTTTTTCCTCATCGTTAATTTTACCTCCTTAAATTATATTTTTTCCAAATGTTGTTTTTCCCCCTTGATCCCACCACTCGGAATTACAGGGGGAGATGTAATTACACTCATACCTGTTTATAAATGTTTCAATCTGAAAAATCTCGCAAAACTAACCCAATGTCTTGAAATACCCAAACAAATGTACCTGGGGTCGAATATTCACTCCTCGGTTGAAAAGAAAGCTGCTGCTTAGACAATTTAATCTTTCTGTTTTAAGAGAGACTTTGTTGAAGTTTTGTAAAATAAGTGGAAAGAAAATAGATTATCTCTTTCTACGTTTATAGGTAATTCCTGTGACCTAGTATAACTTCGTTTATTTATTGTAATCATTTATGCGTTAATAGAAACAAAAAAGTGATTTATATGAGGAATAGTGTAAAAAAAGAAATTTCTGTTATAACTGATCTTAAAACACAAGCTTTATGGTTTAAAATTGTAAAATTGGTTATTATGCTGAGTACTTTTATCGGCTTCACGATCTTATTTGATATATTAGTAGCAGTAATTTGGTTTATCTTACTTCTCATTTTTGGAAATACAATACATTTTACATATCGATGGAAAACCATGGCTTGGACAAAATCTTGGGGTAGATGGAAACTTCTTACTGGTGAAAACAGACAACCTCAAATGCTCTTTAACTTATATTTCATTGGTTCTTGGGCTATTACTGTTATTTTAACTTTATTTTTAATCTTGTTTATGTGATCTTATTTGTGAAGAGGTGTCCATTGGTATTAATTAGTTGTAACTCTTCTGTTCCTCGTTCTTCAAAACGAGAAGCTTTGAGATAATTAACAATGGATTGTGTCCAGGTATTATTAGAAAAATCTCTTATCTTTGGAGGTCTAAAGAAATCTGATTAATAATCTCTGAGGAGATGAATAATCAGGTATGAAGTTCTCGTAATTTTTTGATTGGGAAAAGACCTTTTTATTGATCTAGGACAGTAATCATAACTGATAAAAGACCTTCTTTCCTTATAAGGAGAGATTATCATTGGTTTCTCCCCTATGATTACGTTTATACCTTTTCTCCCTTCCATACCTTCGTACATATTCATAAGTCCTATGTTGTCCACAACCTGAACAACAACCACAACGAGGATAAAAATAATCAGTGTAGTGGGGATCTTGGTGTTTTTGGGGATCTTTGGGACGGTCTGGCATATTAAATTTCTCTCAAAAGATCACTTTTTTCGATACTGACAGTCTTTTTTTTTTAAGGCCAAGGTTGAATAGGAAAAAACAAGATTTCGAGGAAAAATATTAGAAATAATCCCAAGGAGAAACAAGCAAGACCAATACCTAAACCAGACACGATCTTTCTAGTTTTCAGTTTGTTTAATGTCACCATATATCACCCTTTACGAGATTTAGCAAATTCTCCCTCCAGCTTGTGAAAAGAAACTAATGACCTTGAAATCAGAAGTTAGGAGAATAAGCTCTGTAAACTCATATCCCATGCATGTTTCATTCTTCCCAGTCCAATTGTAGCGGATATCAATTAGGATAGTCCACGTCAGATTTGTAATTTTAATGTTAGATAAGAGAGATTCTGAATAGCTAATTATTTGTTTATCTGATTTGATTTGCATTGTACTATTGTTGGGGAGGTGATAGGCAGCAAAATTATAAGAATCGGAGATAGGATATTGCCACTTGAAGGATAAATTCTGTGATTTTTGCGATTCTTGAAGTTGTTTGACTAATTGTAACACATCAGATAAACTTGAGGAGGAGGAATTAGCACATTCAATAACATAATAGAGTTCTCCTAAAAACAACCCCTCGTGACTATCATAGTGACTCTTCGCACTGGCCAGGAAATCGCTAATATTTTGGACAAAACTATCATGAGGCGTTAATCCATAACCAAATTCAGAAAACACCCTGGAATCGTTTTCCTCTAGTGGTATAGAATCTAAAAAGTCGTAATTCTCAACAATGGAAATGAGGCTGAATTCATCAGTATCATCGTATATCCGTACAATATACTTCTCTAAATCACTTTTTGGGGGATAGACAATACAACCAGAGAAAAAAATTGTGACTACCATTAACAAAATTACGGTGATTTTAACTGACTTTTCTCTCAGTTTAATTATTTCCATTTTATCCTCTCTTGTTTGCTTTTTCCTTGTTAGAACTCACGAGTAGATGGTTGAAAGGACAAATCTTGGACTAATCTATGTAATCCTACTATAAAGAGGAGACCCCAAAGTACACGGAAGAACATTGAGAAGAGATTTAATAATTGGCTAATTTCACAAGAGAAAATGGCTCATTAACAATAGGAAGGATAAATACCCAAGAAATAAAACTAAAAGCACTCCATCCTATATTGATGATTTCAGCGACAAGTATGAAGATAAGTCCTTGATGCTTTGTACGTGAATAAAATACCAAGACAATAATGATAATGAAAACAGAGACCGACAAATGGGCTATATTGATCAAAAAAAAAGATAGATTCTCCATTATATCTAGAATTATCGGTTCAATCGTTGTTATGTTGTCTCACCTCAGTGTCTAATCAAGATGAATTTATCTCTTAAATACTTTAATTCAAGACACCTACTCAAAGGATAAGTACTTCATATTTTCCTCAGGAGGATCTTCCACATGCGTCTCAAACCCAAGTTGTGTCAAAAGAAGATCCAAAAAGGGTTCAAAAAAACAATCGGTCATACATTGACACAGACCACATACCTGACAATCAAAGAAATAGGTAGTATCTTCACGAGCAATATAGCTACCATCCAGCCAATCCAGTATCCTGTCTACCACAGATAGAAGATCCTGCTGGCGAGAAAACGCTTCAATCAGTTGGTTATAGTATTTTTGTAAGAGGCGAGAAGCAACGACTGTTCCTAGACTAGTGAAGTCCTGATGAGAATCATCTCCCATAAGCAAATGTTCGTCGTTTAACAAGCACAGGAGTCCCACTCGCTTGTTGAGGATTTTGAGTCGATGCTGCACGATTAGCTTAAACTCGTCAAACATTTGTAGATCAAGTACCAACTCCCGCTGCCACTGAACTTCGGGAAAGGCAGTAAAAAATTCCTGTTGGAGATACTGGAGTTCTACTGCACACCAATCTGGTATGACTGAAGTATCTACGATAAGAATGAATATTAACTCATCCTGTTTGCGGAACACAAAGGTGACCTTGCCTAATTGGAGGGTTTCTAGTGTATCCTCTTCAACCTGTGTAGCAAAACTGTATAACGCACTGATCAAACTGGATCGTAAGAATTTATCTGTTGTCTCTGTATCTGACGCATGGGATACGTGGAATAGCATCAATCCATGTTCCAACACGCAGATAAATTCACGGATCAGCATACGGAGACTCTCAATAAAACTAGACTCTCTAATAATCATTCACTCACTCCCTATTTATATTCGAAATAATTCATCGAATGAATAATAGACGTTTTCATCCCTTCAAGGAGGAAATGAAAGACTACCAATAAATAATCGCGAAGTTAAAGTCATTACTTGCGTAAAACAGGTTTAGGGTTGTCATCAGAATCTTTAGCTACTCAAACAGGTCTTCTTTCTTTTGACTCTTTCGTTCTATCAGGGAGGGTTCACTCGTAGAGTTTAAATAATCAAAATTTGAGGTAATATTCCAGTCCACGATAACGGTAAGATACACACCTGAATGTCAGACGGGGATCTTCCACATGAGTAAACGACTTCTCAAAAATCAGAGTATGTGTGAAAGAGAATCTCTTGAACTTCCAGGGCAGAACTTAGTTAACATGGATCTAACTCCTTTTGAGTTTTGTAAACACATTTATCTTCTAGATTTAAGTTATAATAAGTTAAAATATTTAAACCTCAGCCCTCTTGTCCATTTAAAGAAATTACAGAGAGTACTTCTAAACCAGAACAGGTTACAAACAATAAATCTCGAACCCCTGCAAGAGTGTAATTCCCTTGAGTTTTTGAACCTGTATAAGAATTCCATTCATGAAATCAATTTAAATCCATTGTCTAATAAACCCGTATTATATGCATTAAACTTGAAAAGAAATCCCTTAAGTCAGGTTGACGTCTCTCCTCTGTTTAGTTGCTCTAAACTTACAGTTTTCAAAATAAACTCGAAAGTACAATTAAGTGCTACTGAGAATTATAAGACAATGGATGCTATTCCTATTGCTCTGAAGGAGTATCTTGGAAAAATCGACTAGTATGAACTTGAAGAGGAAAAAAGGAGGAGTGTTACCGTCGATGAACCTATCTTAAAGGACCCTTCCGCAGGAGTACAGAAAGACTCCCTATTTTATTGTCAATTATGTGAGACCAGACATTCAGGGGTGACCCCACGGCTGCAATGTGAAAGTTGTGGTCAGTATGTATGTGTGGATGCATTCAATGAAATGCGTGACGCATTTCAGGCATTTCAGCAATTCCAACATTCCTGCCCCATGTGCGATGGTCAAATGATAAACATCTAATCATGTAGATTCCACTACCCTTTTATTGAGTTGGTCATTAAATTCTTTTGTTACTCAAACAGGTCTTCTTATTTCAAATACAATAAAAATCTAAATTTTAACAATAATTAAAGCATTGAGGAATTACAGTAAGTTAGTATCTACTCCCAGATTGGGGTAGTTCTAGTTGAACCACAGGAGGGACAGGGAAAACTAGACCTGTCTGCTCTTTTAACATCTGTTTCCACTGTAAAAACATGGAAACAGTGACCACATGCAATTTTCAACTCAACTTTTTCTTGCCTGCTGTCAATTCGTTCTCCATACACATTTCCTGGTAATATATCAGAAGCACTGGGTTCTACTAGAATAACAGGCTTACGAGTCATCACTAGTCGTACTCTCTGCCTGATAGATTGAACATTAGAACCGTCAATAGTTAGAAGAGCATAGGTTGAGACACTTATGAAGGAGACAATAATTATGCCTATGTGAATAACAAATGACGTAAGGCTTTGGGTTAGTAGTAAGTATAATGGTGTTGGTATGGCTATAAAAAACAAAGAAATGGGGAGAACCATTCCGAGTAGTTGTATCAAAAAAATAGTCTTGTTGTATTTGTGACCTAATTGATTTTTCTTAATTATGACTTGCTGATCAACCCATGAGAAAGATTCAATCATTAAAACAAGAACTAGGGTCCAGTAGATTGAATATCCAATAAAGGGGATAGAACTTTCATTCATAAATCCTAGAACGACTATGAATACACAGAATCCCAACCAAAATGTAAATTTGAGCTTCATCTAACTCATTCCTGATGAAGAATATATGTTAAAAAAAACATAAGGAACATTTGTCTGCTGGATTTGATCATCATTAGTCAAATCAGTCGTCTCCCCATGTTGGGTAATTTTCGAATTCAGATAACATACTTTTTTCTAGTATTTAAAATATTCACTCCCATAATATCATTGAAGACTCGTGAACTCTTCTTGACAGTCATTCTTCCACCTACGAGTCTTCCTCTTTTTTACTCATTCTGAATATAAAAGGCAGGCGAGATAATCTTGGGTAGAACATCATGTTAAGCTATACTAGACTCAGGAAGTGGGAATAAATGAGACATTTCTTCCGTGGAGCGAAACGATTACCAGCAAATTGCAACTTGTACTGAAAATTGACGTATTCCTGTCTAATTAGATTATTCTAGATTTAGCACTTTTCTGAATATTTAAGCTTCCCCAAGAAATAGGTCATAGAAGAAATGAATTACTTGTGTGAAGGATTTTGATAGAACTCTTAAAGTTAAGTCTTTATCATCAGTTAGACAACCAACTAAGTTTGTTTCTCTTTTCTGAGCTCAGTGTCATTCCTAGAGTTGAACAAATTCATTTTACTTGGTATGTCACGTATTTTTGTGCTTTAAGTTCATAAAACCCAAACTTCTTATACAAGCTGAGGGCTTCTTCATTATCAGCTCGCACTCCTAATTCTATTATATTGCACCCCTTCTCACGTAACCACTGAATTCCATGGTTCATCAGTGCACTGCCGATTCCGCGATGTTGATAGCTAGGTATAACCCCCAACCAATTTATTGCACCGCTATCTTTTCGCTCTGGATCATTTGATACTCCAGGAATAATAAAACCAACGATCTGGTTTTCGTCTACCGCAAAAATCCGTTCAAACAGGGATCCAGTTTTCTGAAGATACTGGTCACTCTGAATGATATACTCTACTGAAGTTGGACTAAAACCAAAATCCTCTCGAAAAGCCTCATTACTGGCGATTACATACCCAGGATAATCCTCCGATCCTTTCTGGTTTCTAATAATGATACCAGAAGGAAGGAAAACCTTTGGTGGGAGCTTCTTAAAATCATCCAGACGCAACATCCAACTGTATTGAACTGCGCGAATTCCAAGGCTTTGGAACTTTTCATGGAGTGTTGAGAATGATGCATGGAGAGAAATCCGTAGTTCCCAACCCGATTGATCCTTACACAATGTCATTATTGCATCAAGCAATTGTCCAGGTAGATGAGTAGTAACATGTTCTGGGGTAGCACATATCTGGACTGACCACCAACTTCTCTTGGAAGATTTCATTAACCCAGTAAAACCTATCGGTATGTCCTGATCATCTTCTGCAATGAGAAAATCACGTGATAAATCAGTCTGGTTATGATCTGACAAAGACAAATCCATTTCTTCTTCGTCCATTAAATAGGGAAATTCGGGATTAAAATGTTTATTCATTTGATTCATGATTTTTATTATAGCAGAACGGTCAGAATCGTCTTTATAAGGTCTTATATTCATCAGAGTCACCTCTCCAGTTGTCATGTTTAATGGAATATCATTGGAGCTTTCTCCAATAAAAGTTTTTACCTAAAGAGTTGAATTTTCTGAATATTTAAGCTTCACCAAGAAATAGGTCATAGACAACATGAATAGTGAGCGTGAAGGATCATGAGTACCATCTTCGATTTAGTAGCATTAGGCATACTGGAGTTTGGTGACTGGTATGCGCAAGCAGTCTTAGGAGAGGTAGACATTTTCATGTTTATTGTCAAGCAGTTCCTCATGTATATGCTCATTCAGATCATCAT
>JAEOTU010000128.1 GCA_016839665.1 Candidatus Hodarchaeota archaeon | reverse complement strand
GACTTCCTGTTGAGACAAATACTATTGTGGTTCAAGATGAAAACAGTGTTCCTACAAACCTGATGAGTACTATACGAGATATAACTGAACGTAAAAAAGCAGAAGAAGTCAAAAAAGAACTAGAAGAACGACGTGATAACTTTGTATGGATGACAAGTCATGAATTAAGGACTCCCTTAACTGTGGTAACTGGATATTGTGATTTACTCCAAGAGAATATTGATCTTCTTGATCAAAAACAAAGAGACAATATGTTTGAGGTTGTGAGAAGAAATCTAGATCGTCTAGAACGATTAGCAACACAGGTAACCATGATTGCACAAATTGAACGAGGCATTTTTGAGGTTAAAAAAACAGTCTTTAACTTGTGTAATTTTCTAAAAAATACTGTTGAACCTTATCAACAACTCCTAGGAAACCAATTTGAATTTCTAACTTGTCAGGAGGATCCCATGATAATACTTGAGGGCGATACTGAGCGGTTAAAACAGGTTTTCGATAACATCTTTGATAATGCTATTAAACATACCTCAAAAGACCAGAGAAAGATTAAAGTTGAGTATGAAATATTCACTGATCATGTACACTTCCAAATTTCAGATAATGGTGCTGGAATTGCTCAAAAAGATTTAAGAAGGATATTTGACCAATTTGTGAGTATTACCACTGAATATTCAACTGGTGGGACAGGGATTGGTTTGTACTTATGTCAAAAGATAGTGGAGGCTCACGGAGGACAAATCACAGCTCAGAGTAAGGGTATAGGCCGAGGAGCCACCTTTGCTTTTGATTTACCTAGAACACGACATTGATTGCAGAAGAGACTTAACTCTCCATCCAATGTAATACTCTTTTAAAATCCATAAATTTTTGAGTATTTTTCTTCCAGGTACTGAATGAAATACTTCACATTGATTTCCTCACCAGAAATTCTTTTGATGAGGTCTGGCGGATCATACAGGTTGGAAGGTTTATGGACTTTTTCTGTCATCCAGTTAATGATCGGTGTTAAATCTCCCTTCTTTATAAGATCTTTATAGTTAGGAATATCTTCAATCATTTTTGCTAGCATTTGTGCTCCATAACAATTACCGAGAGCATATGAAGGAAAGTAACCAAAATAACCACTAGCCCAATGTGTGTCTTGCATCACACCTTCAGCATCATTATCAATAATTACTCCAAGGTAATCTTTGTATTTTGCATTCCATACCTTAGGTAGTTCTTCTGTTGTTATTTTACCAGCTAACAAGTCTCTTTCTATCTCAAATCGAATAATTATATGTAAGCCATATGTGACTTCATCTGCAGCAATTCTGATTTTGGAAGGTTTTACTTCATTAACAGTGTGGACTAATGAATCCAGATCAATGTCAGAAAACGTCTCTTGCGTTATGTCCTTAAATTTAGGCAAATAAAATTCCCAAAATTCTCGAGAACGTCCAATAACATTCTCGATGAAGCGCGACTGGGATTCATGAATCCCATAAGAAGAGAACCAGCCTATAGGTTGGTACTTATATTCGCGGGAGAGATTTTGGTCATATATTGCATGGCCAGCCTCGTGTAATACTGAATAAAACGAATCAGAAAAATCATTTTCATAATAATGGGTTGTAATTCTGACATCATCATAATATCCAGTGGTAAATGGGTGTTCTGTCTCATCTATCCTCCCTCGTTCCAAATCATAATTTACTAATCGTGTGATATCTTCAGAAATTTTTCTTTGCATATCTATTGAGCAATTACGTTTGAGTAATGTTGAATCAGGTTGATTTGGTGAATTAGTACATTTTTTAATGAGTGGAATTAATCCATTTTTCATCTCATTAAAAATCTTAGTTACTATTGTCGAGGTCATACTTGGCTCAAATTCATCCATTAAAACATCAAAAGGTTCTTTATTAGGATCTATGTAATTTGCTTTCTTTTTTGAAAGTTCTAGTACTTTATCAAATTCTGGTTTGAAAAGTGCATAATTTTTTTCTTTTTTAGCTTTCTTCCATGTCTGTGTTGATATTGCTTTTTGCTTTGCTAATTCTCCTGCTAATTCTATCGGTATTTTTACTTTCTGATTATACTTTCGAGAAATCAGTGAGATATTACGTTTTTCAACTTCATTAAATGATTCTATTTCATTCTTAATCTTTTCTAAGAGTTCTCCTATTCTTGGATTAGTAATTTTTTCGTGAACTAACGTAGCTATCATTTCCAGTTGTTTAGAACGCTGTGTCACTCCTTCTGGAGGCATATATGTTTCAAAATCCCAATTAATTAAATCTTCAATTTGATCGAGAATCATATAATCATTATATTCTTTTAAAAGAGCGTTATAATTTTCTTTGATGTCCATTTTAAAAACCTCAGTTATGATTTGTCCTTTGGTATAGATTTTTCAATGCCTCTTTTGTAGCAAAGGGTAAAATAATTCTCAAACGATTAGTGAATTATATGTGAGAACTAATGGTAAACCAGAAAAATAGTGATAACATTGGTTCCTGTTTAGAATCTGTTGTTTGTACTTCTTGTAAGAAGCAATACGATCCAAGAGAGAGACACGGGCTTTGCCCATCATGTGAAAAAGTCTTATTTGCGAAATATGATTTAGAAAAAGCTCGAGAGAACCTTACACCTAAACACATAGAGGGAAATCGTTGTTTTAACATTTGGAGATTCTATAAAATAATGCCCGTTATAGAACCTCGATATCGTTATTCACTTGGAGAGGGGTGGGCTCCTCTTCTACATCTGAAGAATGTTGGAAAGAAGATGGGGTTAAAGAATTTATTGTTAAAAGATGAAGGACAGAATCCAACAGGAACATTCAAGAGTCGAGGTTTGTGTGCGGCTGTCTCTAAAGGGTGTGAATTGGGAATTCAAGAGTTTGTGATTCCTACTGCAGGAAATGCTGGGGCAGCTTTATCAGCATATGCTTCTTGTGCAGGAGTTCATGCACATGTTTTCATGCCTGAAGATACACCTTCTCTTCTAAAAAATGAAGTACTCGCAATGGGAGGTGATTTGGAGCTTGTACCAGGATTGATAACAGATGCCGCAATAATTTGTAAGAAAGCAGCTGAAGAAAATAATTGGTTTGATGTTTCTACCCTGAAAGAACCCTATCGGGTGGAAGGAAAGAAGACAATGGCCTTCGAACTCGTCGAACAATTAAATTGGAATGTTCCTGATGTAATTATTTATCCAACAGGAGGAGGCACTGGCATAGTGGGTATGTGGAAAGCCTTTGATGAATTAGAAACCATTGGATTGATTGGATCTGAAAGACCACGGATGGTAACTGTTCAATCTTCCAGTTGTGCACCCATTTGTCGAGCTTTTGAAGAAGGAAAAAAAGCGGCATCTTTTTGGGAAGATGCAAAGACAATTGCTCCAGGTCTACGAGTTCCTGCAGCAGTTGGAGATTATTTGATACTTAATGCATTATACAAATCAGGAGGAACAGCTATTACTGTTGATGATTCAGAAATGCTATTGGCAATGAAGACCCTTGCAAGACAAGAAGGAATCATGCAATCACCCGAGGGTGCAGCAACATACTCAGGGGTACAACAATTAAAAGACTCAGGGTTTGTGGATTCTTCCGAATCGATTATCTTATTTGGTACTGGTTCTGGCCTTGTCTATCCTGATCTATGGAAGCCTAAAAGGTAAATTTAGAAACTAAGTCCGCTAAGGAATCTGCCTGCTGTGCTAACTTCTGAGCAGCATTCGTGAGTTGACTCATTGCTGCTGTTTGCTCTTCAGTACTGGCTCCAACTTCCTCACTAATAGCACTGAATTCTTCAGATTGTGCGGCAAAGTTTTGTAAAGTTTCTTGTAAAGATCTTACTTTAACTCCCAGATCTCCAACAATTTGATTTGTTATTTCACTGATATCAGCTGAATTCTTCTGTGTTTCTTCAGCTAATCGTCTAACATTATCAGCAACCACAGCAAATCCTCTACCATATTCACCAGCTCGGGCTGCTTCAATGGCTGCATTTAGAGCCAGAATATTGATTTGTTTGGATATATCCTGTATCATCTTCAACGCTTCACCTATGTCTTCCACAGAGGTATCCACTGACCTAGAAATTTCAGACACTTTCTCGATTGCTTCTGATGAAGATGAGGACTGTATGGATGAACCTCTTGATATTTGTTGAATTGATGCTGCGATTTCTCCGCTTAGAGCCGTAACTTCTTCAGCAGTTACTGCAACTTCTTCGGACGAAGATGCAGTCATATCTGAAGCTTTACCTATATCACTAATTAAACTATAGACATTTTCTCGCATTCGGTTTATATTATTCTTTAGATTTTCCAGTTCTCTAGGAGCTGATTTACTGAATTCAACTATATTGGAAAAATCACCCTCACTCATTAAATTTAGTGAATCCTCTAGCTTGTGAATTGGTCTGCTAAGATTTCTTGTGGTGTAGAAACTATAGAAAATACAGAAGAGAGTCAAAACAAAATATAATGCTATAACGAGAACTTGAGTCTCACTAGTTCTTCTTTGGATGCCATTCTTTATTTGATTAGTATTATCTAATAATTCGATATTCAAAAATGTAGCCATTGATTCGATATTAGTAGTATAACTTTTAAGGCGTGTTTCGTGTGTACCGATTTCAGCATCTAACCTGATAGTATTGTTAAAAACCTCAATATATTCGTCAAAAGTAACATTTAATTTTGATCTTATAGTTTCGTTCACAATTGTTGATTCTGCAATAGTCTCAAAGTTGTCTATTAGTAAAGATATATTCTCTAGATATTTAGTTGTGTTGATCGTTTTATAATCTTGAATCAAATAGTTATCCGTTGTATCTTTGATTTGCAGAATGAGAACTTCTAATTGAAGAAAACTTGAATTGTAAGATTGATTTAATGAAATTAATTCATTTTTAATATTGAGAATTAGAGTTTGGAGCTTTCCCACGGAATTATTGTTTAATCCAAAGATTCCACCTCCCCTACTCATTGTTTTATTAGTTAAATACGAAAATTCAACGGTATACTCGTATACGTTAATTTGAATACGTTTTGTGTATTCCTTCAAAGTTGCATTAATATCACTGTTAATGAGCTGAGTTGCAGCTTGACTGATTGCTGTACCTTTAGAATTAACAACTGATTTCAAGGATATATTTCCAGTTTGAATAAATTCATTTTCAGCACTCGTGATCGTAACAAAATCTACCAAGATTTGATTAGACACTGATAGTATTGAAGTATTAGTATCTAACAATTCTTCATATTGAGAGTTGACATTATCAAAACTGATACCGGTAAAAACACCTATTATTAAGGCAAATATTATAATGATCGTGAAAGTTCTTCCTAACAAGAAAATGAGTCCACGAGATTGTTTAGTAATTCCAAACATTTATATCATCTCAATATTGAATTATTAATGGATGGGAATTTAATTATTTACAATCTAACCAAGTTTTCTTGGTTTATAATTATATTCTAGGTAAATTCTCCACATCTCCCCTAGTGGAACTACATGAGGTTAATATAACTGTTTAATTTAAACTCAATGATTAAATCAAATTTTTCTATGTAATTCTTCAATCTTTCTTATGCACTTGTCAAAAGGTTTTAAGATATATGCAGTTAGAAATGATACAATTTTATTCCTTTCGACTGGTGTTGAATTTGAAACGAGTGATGAAACTGGAAATCATTTTTGTAATCCTGGGCTTAAGCATAATTGCGATTAATGCTACTCCTCAAACCAATCACCGAGATAAGAAGAATTTAGAGGATATCAAGATTCTTTCCCTAATCCATCATGGTTTTGGAAATACCCATTTGATTGCAAAGGATCAGTTTGAATCGTGGGGTTGTAGTGTAGTAACTGTTTCTGCAGCGGAGACCAAACTTGTTAATAATTGCTATAACCAACCGCATAAACCAATCATGGCTGATTTTCTTATGTCTGAGATTTCAGATATTACTGAATATGACTGCCTCTTTGTCGCGTCGGGCCCTCACTGGGAAACCCTTCGTCAAGGTATGACAGCATTAAATTTTATTGAAAGGGCAGCAGAAAATGGAGTGTTAATCTCGTCTCTCTGTGTTGGGACAGTCGTTTTAGCGGACACGGATGCAACAAATGGTATTAATCTTCAAGGTATGCCTGGTAATGATTATTTCGTCCAACAGCATGGAGCAAAGCCGTGTCATCTTGCGCGAGTCATTAATGATAGAGGAGTAATTACTGGTGGTCCAGGAAGTTATCCACCAAACGGTTCCACAAAAGCTCCAGTCACGGAATTGTGTTATGCTATTGTTAAAGAAGCAATGGGTTATCAATATGTAGTAGATACTGATGTCTTAACAACAGTGGAGCCGTGGGTGAATTACTCAATAAATGTCGCTATTTCAGATCAAACTGACTTTCCTCGAAAGGTAAACATGAGTGCATCCATAACTCAAGTTAAAGCGACTGTTTACAGTGTTTCAGGGAATAGTAGGATGCCTGAGATGAATGTAAAACTTGAAACAAATGACAATGGTTCCACTTGGTCTGGAAGTATTATTGATTTAGAACCTGGTAATTATGAGATAGATCTTCAAGTAATAGATTCATTATCGCTATTAGAATTCTATATTAATGTCGCAGGTATTCCTGAAACAACCACCACTACAACTGATACAATTTCCAGTAATACAACATCAGATGGGACATTGCTTGTTTTAGTTTTCAGTTTCTTATTAATTTCTACAGTGAGTTCCTTACGAAAACGAAACGCGTAACAAAATGTTCTTTCTCCTTTCAGTATTTTTGAAAAACTAAACAATAACTGTGATCGTACCCATATCCATAAGTACCATCTCCAGTATTTTCCCCTTGCCAACCGATAATAAGTTCCCCATGAAAGTGGAGCACTTTTGAAATTCTTTTTGCAATGTCCCAGGCGAGAGTTGTCACTTCTTTCCCCTTAAGATTCGAAACTTCAATGATCACATAGGCTCCAATTTTCAAGATTGTCTTTAATTGAGTAAAAATTTCTAGTAATCCCATCAAATAGGATTGATAGTCTCCTTTTGTCGAATAAGCAGTAAGGGGGTTCTGATCCTGATTCTTATGCATGTATGGTGGCGAGGTAATAGCAAAATCCATTTCAGGAAGATCAAAAGAGCTTAATTCTAGTGCATCACCGTGAATAATAGTGTTTTTAGGGCCAATAATGGTTCTTACGTATTCTACTCGCTTCTCAACGTACTCAATTCCATATGGAACACGATCTAAGGACTCAGCGACAAATAAAGTCGTACCTAGTCCAACAAAAATATCGATAACTCTGTCCTGTGTCTTGGTGTACTTATTTAAGAAATATTCAACAAGGCTTTCAGGGAACCGGTTATCATCAGATTGAAACTCTTTTGGAAGCATCCTTTTATTGTTTTTATCTAAAAGCATGAAAGTTTTCATATTAATAATCCATCTCTGAATCTATTTTTATGATTGTTCAGTTGTTAATACCTTTTAAGTAATTTTGTTTACTTGTTTGAACAGATATGTCCATAATTCCAATTTTCTGAAATTCAGAATTTCAAAAAATGGAAATCCTTATAAGATGTTCATATGCTAATTTTAAATGAATTACAATGATCAGTCCTTTACGGGAAAGACTCTTTGATATATTTGCATCATACTATGAAGAGTACGGTATTCCTGGACTCTGTGGTTGGATAGATACGCTTTTGCTTTTAGAACCAAATGAACAACAATGGACCCAACAATCTATATCGAAAAGGCTAACAGATTTCTTTCCAAATGGAAAATATCCAACATCGGTTTCTTCGATTAATAGAGCAATTCGAATAAATGAAAAATATGGCACAGTTTTGAAAAAAGGCACACATAAGACTGGATATACTTATGCGGCCGCTACAGGGACAGAAATGATAGCAAAAATCTTTGAAGGTTTTATTGAAAAAACTAATCTCTGTCTCAATGATTTACATCTGCTTTTGGATAAGTGTCAAAATAAAGATCCAACTTTGAAATCAATCCTTGAAGAGCAAATTTTTGGTTATAATGCATATGTTCAGCTGCTTGAATATGCTTTAGATTTTTTTAAAGAAGGATACTCTAAAATGGAATCTATTGGAGGAGAATAACCCTTATGTCCAATATTATTGAAGTTGAAGGCTTGAAAAAGTATTTTGGGAAAGGAGACAAGCTTGTGAAGGCTGTAGATGGAATCTCCCTCAATATTCAGGAGAATGAGATCTTTGGCTTTTTAGGTCCAAATGGAGCAGGGAAAACAACGTCTTTACGGATGATTATTGGTCTATTAAAACCTGACGCAGGTAACATCCGTATCTTAGGGCAAGACCCTCACAAGAATGGTAAAGAATTGAAGAGAATTCTTGGAATCATACCGCAATCACTTACTTTCTACGATGATCTTACAGTGTATGAGAATCTAAGATTCCTAGCTAAAATCTATGACATTCCAAAGAAAATTGCTGAACCTAGGATAACTTCATTGATCGAACAAGTTGGGCTAGAAGACAAACGGAAAGTGCTTTCACGAAACTTATCAGGAGGGTTACAAAGACGTTTGAATTTAATTTTGGGCTTTATCCATGATCCTCAGATTATACTGTTGGATGAACCAACACCAGGTTTAGACCCACAATCACGAGTAGTTGTATGGGACTTTATCAAAAATCTTCCAAATCAAGGAAAAACAGTCATATTAACAACTCATTATATGGAAGAAGCGGATCGTCTTTCTAATAGGGTTGCGATTATTGACCATGGGAAAATCCTAGTTCTTGACACTCCTCAAAAATTAAAGGCTTCAATTGGTGAGGGAGACTTAGTAGAATTTACAATGGCTGATGATAATGATATACAAATACAAACTGTTACCAATTCTTTGAAAAATTTTAATGAAGGATTTATACATGATGTTTACACATCAGGAGGGCGAATAATGATTCGGGCATTAAATGTAGTGTCTCATTTGAGTCATATTTTGAATCATATTGAAGCACAAGGCGCTGAAGTTGTAAACATGGCTATAAGAAGTACTACTCTTGAAGATGTTTTCATTAATTTAACTGGACGAGCTCTAAGAGACTAGGAGGTACCTGAATGTCATTAAGACAAGTTCTTGGTGTCGCTCAACGCATGGGAATACAGTTAGTAAGAAGCAAATGGACTGTCCCTTATTTAATAGTGTTTCCATTGTTTTTTATTGGATTATATTGGATTGGATTTTCAACATCCCCAGTAGGAGAAAGCCAGACATTTTTACTAGGTGTGATTAATCATGATGCTGGTATAACTGATGATGTCAAGTCCCTTTTCCAGAATGAAACCATCTTTGATAATTCTTCTTTCATTCAGTACCATGATTCTGATGTTCTTGATAAGGGATTTGGGTACGAATTCATTGATATTCTAGCAAATTTAACATATACTAACAGTACTAACGCTCCACATATATTTAACGTAACTCAATTTGAGGACGAGTCCGCGGCAGAAGCTGAGCTGTTTAAACGAGATTTAGATATTCTGATTATTCTTGGTCCTCAATTTTCTAATGCCTCTCTTTCTATCCTGAATACTTATTGGCGGAATACATATGGAGTCTATTTTCATGAGATGATTCAGGTGTATTTTCCTTCGACGCCTGATTTACCAGTAAATATTAACGATACAATCCGTATAAAAGGAGATGCGAGTTACTTAAATTTTAAAATGGCGAAATCCTTAATCACTATTGTGATAAATGAATATCAAGATCTTACAACAGCATTCAAAGAATATGGTGGAAATATCTCACTCAGAATGAACGAAGAATATCAAGTGAGTCTTCCGAAATACTCTCTATTTGACTTATCTATTCCTGGTTTGATCGTATTTGGAATTATTGTACAACCATCACTGACCTCAATGTTTTTTTGTTTGGAATTCAGAGCGGATAATAAAACATTTGACCGTATTCTCTTAGCTCCTTCTTCAGCAAGTTCTTATATCCTAGGGTCAATCTTAATCCAAGTTCCTGTCATGATAGGCCAAACAATAATCCTGTTCTTGTGTAGTTTGATATTAGGATTTAATCCCCAAGGAGATCTTCTTCTTGCCTTCTTTATTTCCCTCACGATTTTCCCTTTCTGCTTGTTTCTTGTATTCATTTCTACCGCGTTTTTATCTAATGAAGATGTTGTAGGAAATGTGTTAGGTTTTGGGGCCCCCTTCCTTGCATTTATGAGTGGAGCTTTCATAGAAGTTCCCAAGTTCATTCTTATTCCCCAAATTTTTCCTACTGCTAGTGGTTACCCACGAGATTTTCAATTGTGGGATCTTCTCCCAATAACACATACAGTTAATGCTTTACGTCAGGTCTTACTATATGATTTTGATTTTTATCTGGTGATGCCAGATATTCTCATAAGTTTCTTTCTTTCGATTCCTTTTTTCATATTTTCTGTCATCTTATTCAGTTATTTACGTTTTAAAAAACGAGGATGAAATAAAATGTATAAAATATTGCTTTACACGATAAGATGTCTGAAACAAACGGTTAGAAATGTTGAGAGAATGAGTATAATATTCCTAGTACCCATTCTCTTTATTGTTGGTATTGCTTTTTTATACGGAGAAAATTCCTCGTTTGTTATCGTTGAGGATACGGGAGATCATTATAAAATTGGTGTTATTAACCAGGATCAGGAACTAGATATAAATTCCAACTTTCAATCCCAATTTTCTGCTTATCTAAAGGATAATAATTTGATAGGTGATCCTCTTCAAGAAGGATTTGGTTCTTGCTTTATTAAGAACATAAACCAATCAAAAATGCTATTATCTGAAAATGATAAACGTATTTTTACTGTTATTCCATTTAATAACCAACTAGAAGCAAGTAAAGCAGTACAAAGTCGTTTCATTAGTCTGTGTTTCATTATACCAAATAATTTCTCTAAAACATTAATTGCGGGATTAAATCATCGAATTAATGTAACTGAACATAGTCTCATATTAAACACCTCTGAATACGTCTTTTCAGAAGCATCGGTTGAATTAATAGGAGATTATTCCTACGCCCGCTTTGTTGAAACAATGACATTGCTAGAAGAGATGCTTGGTTCTTATCTTGATAATTTTTGGATTACTGGGCTCGATTTACCTGGTAAATTTTCCATTGAATATGAAACAGTTACTACTCTTGCTTTTACAGAATTCGATATCTATGTTCCAGCATTCCTAGTATTTGTCTTAATTACTTCAAGTACTGGTGTTGCTAGCATTGTGGGATACGAGCAAGAACAGGGTACTATTGATAGACTAAAATTAAGCAATTTTCCTTCATCCTACTTCTTATTTGGACTTACTATTACTCAAGTCATTTCAACATTACTAACAATGATTTCTGTAGTTATCACGATTTATTTCTTGGGTTTTCCATTCCAAGGGAATTACCAAGCAATCTTTGTGCTTCTGGTAAGTGTTTTTGCTGTATTACCACTTCTAGGTATTAGTATAGGAATTGCTGCCTTCCTTGAAGGTAAAATGGCAACTTATCTACCAGGTCTCATTGCGCTTCCACTCTCTTTCTTAACTGGTGGTTTCATTCCATTACCAAGAGTTCCTTTAATCGGTGACATTCAACTATGGCATTTAAATCCGTTTTACTCTGCTGGTGAGGCGTACCGAAAGTTTCTGATCCTTAATCTAGAATTAGGTCAGGTTTTCTTGGATTTGACCTTATTAGTCCTTAGTGGAATGGGATTTTTTGTAGTTGGGGCTATAGTATTCATAAAAGAAGTCTACAAATAAGAAAAGCGTGCATTCTATTTGTAAATAATTATTTTGAAGGAGATTTCTTCACAGTAGATCCTTTATGCCAAAAAAATCAAGTTTAAAAATTGACAATGAAGCATCTGCTAAAATTATAAACGAAGCAAGGAAAAAAGATGAATTTCAAGTTAAAAATTTGGAAGTGGATTAATAGTGGTTTCTAAAGTTTATTTTGGATCGATTCAACATGGAGCTGCAGGAAGATTTGCTTCTATAGCTACAAAAGTGGATAAGATTGTAGAATTGTTGGATTTTTCGACAATTGAAAAGAACGATAAAGTTGCAGTCAAGATGCACCTCGGTTTTCAAGATGTCTATCAAACTGTTCCAGTCTTCTTTATTAGACGTATTGTTAAGGCTATTAAGAAAGTAGGTGGGTGGCCCTTCATAACTGACAATCCTACTGCAGTTTACAATGCAGTCGATCGTGGATATACACAGGAAACATGTGGTTGTCCACTTATTCCGATTTCAGGAGTTAAAGATGGCTATATAGTCGATAAGAAGATAAATTATAAAAATGTAGAAACAATTGCAATGGCAGGTGTCCTACAAGATGCAGATGCGTTAATAGATGTCAGCCACATAAAGGGTCACAATTCTTGTGGCTTTGGTGGAGCTATAAAGAACATAGCCATTGGAGGATATGCAGCAAAAACCCGTTGGAATAAGATTCACGGGGTTGAACAGTCTGTTCCATATTGGGATGGAGAAAAGTGCACTCCTGAACACGCGAAAGAATTAGTTCTTTCTTGTCCATACAAACAAATGAAATACGATGAAGAAAAACACAAGCTAACAATCCCCTTTGGTTTATGTAATCAGTGTGGTGAGTGTTTAGAGGCTGACAAAGATGTTGGTTGTCTTGAATATCGTCAAGCCAACTTTTCTGCTTTTCAGGAACTTATGGCAATTTCCGCAAAACAAATCTTAGATACTTTTGATGACAATAAAAAGTTCTTTATCAGTTTTTTATTGGAAATAAGTGCCCTGTGTGATTGTTGGGGTTTTGGCCAACCTAGTGTGGTGAATGACATCGGAGTGTTGGGAAGTCGAGATATTGTAGCCATAGAAACTGCTACTCTAGATCTCATTGCAAATGAGGGACTTATTGAGAAGAATGTTCCACCTTTTTTCAAGCACGCTAATTTCGACCCAAAAGTAGACCTTCATCCGTTCCAACGTCTTCACGGACCAATGAAAAATCCGTACTTAGCTGTGGAATTTACAAAGGAACATGGGCTTGGTACTCAAGAATATGAGTTGATTGAGGTCTTATCTCCCGAAGAAACCTTGAAAAGTGAACCTCCTAAAGGCGTAAGAGAGCGAGATCCTTCTTTCTACTAATCCAACTTAACTAAATTATAGTCGAGGAAATTGGTGGATTATTCTCCTAGAATAAAATTAACAGATTTTAGTAAAATTTGGTTGTAATCGTCAGGAATTCGATGATCTAGCCCTGGGTAGGAGTATAGTTGACATACTATACCGTTATTAGTTAAGAATTTGTAAACAGCTTTTGTTTTTTCATAGCGAGGATCTTTTTCTCCTGCAATTATACAACCTTTTATCTTTTCCACTTTAATTAGCAATGAGTCCCCATCTATGAATTGGTTTGAGAAACTTCCAACAGATGGAATCATACTAATAAATCCAGTGGCGGGTATCAGACCTGAAAATAAAGCAATAAGAGCTATTTCGGCTCCTTGAGAAATACCTGCAAGGATCATATTAGATGGATCTGCTCCGTATTGCTCTACAAGTATTTCGTAAGCGTACTTTAAATCTTCAAATGCAATGATCCTATCATCCCATACATAGTGAGCACCACTAATCATTTGAGATGATTGCAATGAGGCAACTATGATACCTTTCTTCTCTACAATATTTTTCCAATATTGTTCCGTATTTTCATTGTTAGCACACCTCCCATGAAGAACAAGTAAAAATTGAAGTTTATTCTTGGCTCTGTAGTTCTTTGGAGTCCTCACTCGAAGTTCAGCCCTAGCTTCTGCTAGCGCTTCATTATACTTCATTTCCCCTAAATCTGCAAGTTTTTTAAATTTTGGGTGCTCTTTTTGTTTTTCAAAATCTTCCAATAACCCTTTTTTTGACCACCAACCTCCACTCTTAAAAGCTTCCTCCATTTTTTCTAACAATTCTTCATCTTTCGTTCCAAGCGCTTCAAGAAATGAGACAATCCAACTAAAAACGAGAGTGGGATTTTCTGGAAAACGATTTTTTGCGTCCAAAGCAACTTTTAATCCTTTCTCAAATTGCTTTTTGTCAAAATAATCCATTATCTTATTTTGAATAACTAAAAATTCTTTAGCTTTATCGCTATATTTCGGATTTTCTATAATTTTAACTCGATCATATGCCATAGATGGAGATGTCTGATTCTTTCCAGGCATTTTTTTCACTGGAAGACTTTTAGCTATGCCAAAGTTAAAAGATTATTCTTAAGGTAAATCTATGAACTCATTAATCTAAGTCTATCTATTATCGCCGACTATTGGGTTTCCATTGCTGCAAAAATTCAGCCCAATCAGTAGTCATCACCAGATCATAAAGCTTCTGGGCTAACATTCTAATTTCCCATTGTGCGTCTTTCTTCATACGTTGTTCAAAAAACCAGATAAGACTATTCATGTTAAACGTCCATGTAACAATAGTTTTACAAGCATTAGGGAGACAAAACCTAGCATCTTCTTTTGGAATTCCATGTTCTCGATAATGACGGTATTCCGCAGCATCACGATCCCTAGCTTCAATAAACTTTTGTTTTAATTCCGGGTTTTTTTCGATTCTTGGGGGAACGACATACCACTCTGGATCTATTAAAGGATCAAAATAACGTTGAGATTCTTGAGTAAAGGTGACACCAATTCGATGACGCACCAACTGGTGTGTGCAAACCCTGCTAATTTCACGGATTCTTACTGTCATTGAAGAGTGTTCTAAAACTGACCAGTGACCCCATTTGAAGACCTTTTGAGGAATGTTCTCTATATGATCCTTTCGGCGAGAAGTCTTCATTCCTTCAACAATCCCAGTAATGGGTGTTATTTGAATTAATTCAATTTCCAACATCAAATTCTCCGATAAATTTCGAATTAATACAGACTCGAAGAAAATTATTCTTGAAAGAGAGTTTCTAGTGGAACCTTAATATCTTGGTATTTGAATGAAAGAATATGTCGTGTTGTTTTTGGTGCATAGAGTCTTTTAGTCCTAGCTGATTTGATTACGTCTCGTTTTGTAACTCGTGTTCGTAAAAGGGAAAATATTGCACGGCCAATTTCAACGGATTGAAGTGCGTAATCGAGAGTTTTTGCGTATTCAAAAGCACTTGGTTTGAAATGTTTGAGAAATTTCTTATAAATGTCCTGTTGCGTTCCTATCAGACAATAATAATTGTTATCATTTGTTTTAAGTGTAAAGCCAGATTTAGGATCATTAAGGCATTCAGGAGTGAATTTGTCTAATTTTTTCCATTTAATACCAATTTTTTTGAATTCCGCTGGAAAGCTAAAGTTTCCTTTTTCATTGTACATTGGATGCCATGTACCAAGTGAAATGTCCTTATTACCAATATATTCAATCTCAACACATGGAATTTTTATTATTTTTTCGTTCCGTTCTTCACCCAATTCTTTGAGTGCAACCACTCTATGATGCCCATCTAAAACGACTTTCTCCTTTTTTGCAATTAAAATTGGACGGAAAAAATATCCTAACTTTTTTAAGTTGTCTTTTAACCAATCCACTTGGTTTTGTACTACCTCTTCATGACCAAAGAGTTCATCAATTGGTATAAGAACAATATGTTGATGAATTAAAGGCCGTTCAGAATGAGAGGGGTCTTGGGTCATCATTAATAATCAAATTTCATCGAGTTTTAAAAAACTTTATTTCCTTCAATTGAAGCTTAAAGAAGACTGAAAATTAACAAAAAGCCCGTAATAGTGATCGTTTTCAAGAAATCTGAAGGAGTAAATGGGATTTCTCGGATATAGCTCCTCGAGGAATAGCTACCAAAGGCTCGTCCATCCATACTTATAGTTATGTCTCGTATTCGATTTAAAGTCGAACTAATCATCGGGATTAATGTATAGCGCAAGAGATTCATGATTCCTCTAACTGTGTTGGGATTTACATTTAGCCCTCGTGATTGTTGAGCATTTTGGATGATATTGGTTTCAATACTAAATACTGGTGCGAAACGAAGTGCTAAAGACAAAGAATAGGCAAACCTGTACGGTATACCAATTTTGGTAAGGGATTGAGCGAAATCAAAGGGATTTGTTGAATTAACAAAGATCCAACTGATTGAAATCAATCCCCAAAAGCGTCCTACAAGGAGAAATCCTTGATATACACCTTTCTCATAGATTGGAAAGAATGGGCCGTATTCACCAATTTTAAGATTGATTAAATGGAAAAGGAAGGTTCCTTCATGTACAAATAAGATTTGAACCAAGAAAATTGTAATGGAAAACAAAAACATCATACGATATCGCGGTTTTGCTACATTGAAAGGAAAACTTCCTAGAAAATAAAAAAGAACAATACTCAAAACAATACAGTAAATTTTAACAAGATTTGGACTTCCAAAAAGCACTAAAGAAATTAAGATTACTCCGAAAAACTTCACTAATGGATTAGTGCCCATCTTCTGATCCTTCTGTAAGCTATTAGCAAATGAATGAAAGGACGGGTCTCTATTCATCTTGAACCAAATCCATAGAGAAATCAACAATTTCATTTTTGCGAAGAAAAGGAGCCACTTCGCTGGATGTACCTTGAGCAGCAATTTTTCCTTGATCTAAAACAAAAATATAGTCTGCTAAATCAAGCAGCTCTCTTCTATGAGAAACTATAACCGTTGTCTGTCCCTTTAACTTTCGCTCCTTCAAGAGTTGAAGTAGAGACTCGACATTTGCCCGATCTTGCCCTATAAATGGCTCGTCCAACAACATTATTTCAGGTTCGTAGATCATTATAGAGTAGACGTTTAGTCTACGTTTCTCGCCATAACTCAACCCAAAAGGAGGTTGATTTGTATAGGAATCGAGAGATGCTTGTTTTAGTAACTGCTTTGCTCGTGGGATAATATTGTCTAAGTCTTGTTTGAAATTTCTTGGAGCAAATGTAATCTCATCCAATACATTTTTTTCAAATATTTGGTGATTTGGATTTTGGAAAATGAGTCCAATGTTTCTTGCTAGTTGATATGTTGGAATTTTCGAGATTTCCTTCCTATTATAATAAATATTTCCGTTACTGGGAATGAGGTTCATAATAGTTTGTAATAGTGTGGTTTTTCCTGCTCCATTAGGACCCATGATCCCGTAAATCTGTCCTCTCTTAAATACAGCAGATATCCCTGTTAATACTTCTCGATTTCTCAGGATTGTCTTCAGCTGATGAATATCCAAATTAATCTCTGAGTCACGTTTGGGTTTAATTTGGCGAATATTCTGAAGGATTTCGTCTGGGGTCTTCAGTGTTTGAAAATTAATTTCGGTTTTCTTAAGATCTCTTTTGACTTTTCCTTGATTGAAGATAATTAATCGATCAAGAAAAGCTTTAAACATGTAAGGTCGATGTTCTATAATTATAATTGTTAAATTTTCTTTTTGGTTTAATTCTTTTAGAACTGATAGTAGTTTTTGAACACTCCTGAAATCTAAGAAAGAAGTTGGTTCATCTAGGACTATTACTTGAGGGCGCATCGCGAGGATTGACGCGATGGCAACACGTTGTTTTTCTCCTCCAGATAGTTCATTTGTGGATCGAGACAATAGTGAATTTAAGTCAATATTCTGAGAACTGCTTTTTACTCTTTCTAAAATTTCATTATTTGGCAAACATAAGTTTTCAGGACCAAAAGCGATTTCTTCTAAAACTGTTGGAGTTACAAGCTGGTTTTCTGGATCTTGTTGAACCAAACCAATGAATTGACTTATCTGAGAAATAGATAGGTCTATACTTGGAATCTCTTGAAGCATAATCTTTCCATTTGTTTCTCCTCCAATGGTATGTGGAATAAAACCACACATCGCTAGAGCTAAACTGGTCTTGCCACTACCACTTGCCCCCGTTATGCAGGTATACTCGCCTTCATAAAAAGTTAAGCTTACATTAGATAATGCGTCAATCTCCGAACCGTAATATCTAAAAGAAAAGTCCTGAACCTGAACTTGTATACGACGCGAAGACATGTTAGATCAACTAGGTAAGCTTTGTATTGTACTTAGGTTATTTTCTCAAGAGTTCGGATATCATTTTGCTAATCGTAAATCTCAATATTATCCACGTTGTTAATCCAATAGCTCCCATGAAAATTACCAGCTATAACACGAAGACCTGTAGAATCCATGATTAGAATTAATGATAAATCACGTTGAATGTCTGTTGAGTTGAAAGTCACGTAATATCCATCCGATGCAATAACCTTCGCTATATAGATTTCTGAAATTGGTTGTGCTTCTGCAATTATGATTTCTAATGGAACACCTGTATAGTTTCTAGGTGAAACATGGGTAAAGTCTCCTATAAGTTCAGCTTCTACCGTTACTTGGCGATCCAGAAAGTCTGCTGGATAATACGTGTACGGATTGAAGATTTCTCCTGTTATCTGTGCTGAATAGCGATTTTGAAATGCCAAGAATGAGAAAATGGAGATTTCGCTAATAACCAAGATAATTATAATGCTCAGACGAATTAATTTGATATGTTTAAGTTGTCTTGAGACTAAAGGAGTTTTTCGCCAATTCAGAATCTCGGATTTCTCAAAAACATGAAAAAATATGATTGGTAACATACCCCCAATTACGAAACCTGAACCAAAGCTAACGATTCCGATGAAAGCAATAAAGAGTGGAGGAATTTGGGAATTGAAAAAGATTAATTGCTGAATCAATACATTTGAAACACTCGACAAACCTGAGGCAAGCGAAATGATTATTTTGTTGTTTGAGGAGAGAAAAATTATCAAAACAATTTCTATGATTAATCCTTGACTACCAGATAGCAGAATAACTAAGATACCATGTGCACTACCTGAAAAGAATTCAACGAATCCTTTTATAATTCCTGCTAAGAATGCAGTCCCTATTTTTCGATTTGTCAAAAGATAAATGAGTACAATCCAGAATACATGGAGTCCAGAGATAATTTGTCCTCCTCCAAAAGGTACCCCAAGAAAGCTATTCACAAGGTTTCCTAAATACCCAACAAACGTACTAAGAATACCCCCCAATCCGCTAAATAGAGCAATGATTACTAAATCACTTGTCTCATAATAATAATTCTCCTCTATTTTTCGGTGAACTAGGTCAGTCCTAACCCAAGGTATCTTTGATAATGAGGGTTTGTATTCTGAAACCTTTTTATGGTCAGAGGTATCCTCATGTTCTTCTTTCATTACTCTTCTCCTATTATTCTCAAAGATTTTACATATTTGACCCATCGAGAGCCTGCAGATCTTCCTGAAATCCTACAACCTTCTCCTGGAGGTGAAGTTGTTAAGCAATCGGTATTGGAATACTTTTCATCACTAGGTAGAAAAATGATTCTATATCCATCACTCCAATAAGGAACTAATGTATTGTTATATGAAAAGGCTAGTATAAGTTCTCCTTGTATTGTTTTGAATGTATCATTTGGGTAAATCACAGGGAAGCTAAAATTCTCTTTCAAGCTATCCCAAGATTCTACTTCTAGGATTTGTGTTGGTAGCATTCCACCAACTTTATTAACAAGAACAGCAACAGAAACTCCAATATAAGACCCATATCCTCTCCAATTGTCATATTGGTTTTGAAAACTCGAATTCCCTTGAATAATAGTGAATTCTGACTGTAAATCTTGTAGTGATATGATCGTATCATTACCTCCTTTAATCAAATGGATATCAGTGGGTTGGATTGGTCTGGTTAAGACAATGGGTGTTATATTGATGCTATTGGTCGTAATTTTGATCTTAGTATAATGATAGAACCCACCTCGTTCTGGTGGTTCATACAATATAGCCCCTCCTCCTCCTGATGTTAGAAAATGGGTTCCATTTTTAACTGTATGATTAAAATAATGGATATGTCCTGATAACACTAGTTTAACGTTGTAATTTGCTATCATTGAAAGTATCTGAGTAGATTGAGTTTTATTTAATAATGCGTGGTCATTGTCATTCCCACGGGGGTCAAAGAGGGGCATGTGAGTGAAGATAACCTTGGGAATATTTGGGAATTTATTCAATATCACTTCAAGAAATTTCAACCCCTTTTCTGAAAACGAGGCTTTTGTGGAATCTAAAGAAATAAACAAATATCCTCCATAATTAAAATAATACTCCGAATTACCAAAATACCTCTTGTATGAATCAGTTGAATTTAACTTTTTAATATCATGATTTCCTGGCGTTGAAAAAACAGGAACAGTAGAATTCATAGTAATCTTCTGAAAAGCTCTTAATCGTTCTTCAGAACCGTCAGCAGTAATATCACCAAGATGTAAGATAAAATCAACAGAGGTTTCCTTAACAAGGTTTTCATAAAACATAGAAAAGCCTTGCGTGTCTCCAATTACCGCGAATGTGAATCCGTCAGAGATTTGGTTTATTGGACCACTCAAGATTTCAACAATTCGGAAAACTTTAGGATTACTGGTTAAGCTCAAGAATAGACAAGTTTCATTGAGGATTTGATAAGACTCTGTACTTTCGAGACCTGAAATTGTCAATTTTCTATTATTAATATTCGCAATAAAAATCGAGTATTGAGTACTACTATTGACATAATCAGGTAAATTAGCAAAAGTAAGATTAAAGCCTTGATTCCAAATCTTGGTAATGTGATTGTCAGGAGTATAATCGATCACTGTTCCTCCGGTAATATGAAATGTAAAAGAGGAGTCAAATTGTGGGGGGGAAAGAATGAGAAGACCTCCTCCAATTACAATAGAAATTACTACTACTCCTATAACTATACCCGCCACTAGAGTTTTACGATTCAAATTAGAAGGTCACCCTGTAATTCTAATCCTTTTGTTTAAAAATTCTCCGTTGATGCATTTTCCTAAGACTACTTCATTTTAAAATTATAATATTATTACAAAAATAAATTCATTTAAGAGAAATATACTCCTATTTCCGATTATAAGGATGAAAAGTAAAAACAATATGGGAAAAACCGATTTTTCAAGGTTGTCCCGAATTAAATGGATTTCGGATATACTTTAACACAGCTTGAGAAAGCTTGAGTGAACCACGTAGAAAGTCTGAAGGTTTCATTTTCTGACTACCCATACGCCACTTTTTGGCCTCATAAACAATATCCACTCCATCACTACCAATCTTATCCCCTAAAAGAAGATCGAATTTTTCAGGAACTTCTGGTCTAACTAAATTGAAGATACCAGACGCAGCTAAAGCGGCGTGAGCAATATCTAAAATTATATCTGCGAATTCAATGCAGATCTGTTCTTCTCCAAGTTCTCGATGTAAATAACCACGTTTTATATTTTCATAACCTTGATTAACAATTATTTTCGCAGATCGGTTCAATAATTTCTCACTATAGGTAAAGTTTTCCAATACGTTTTTTCCAAGAATAGCTTCTCCGTGCTGGGCAGCAGCAACGGCGTGGATAGGTGAAAACCCCATACCAATACTAGCTGGTAGATCTGTAAACTCTAATAGGCGTAAATCGAGAATTGGCGCATAAACTGGATGAACAAAGAAAACTGATAATGCTTCTCCAATTTTGGTTAATCTTCGGGCTGGTTTATCCTCATTAATGTCATCTACATCAACCACGAGCACAAAGTCGATGTCACTTGTTCCAGGAATAATCCATCCCGGTTCATCCTGTTCTTTTCGATATGATCCGTAGAGAATGAGTCCCCTTACATATTGAAGAAGTTCATCCTCCACTGCACTAGTAAAATCATTTACTAAATTGGTATATTCATCGTGCCAAGACATTTTAAACCACTGTTTTCAAAGACTAGTTATGTATATCAAATATATGAAAACTTTTCTATCAATAGGGCATGGAAAACACCTATCCCCTTTATCGAATCATAACAATTGGGAGAGATAAAAAAGGGAATTTCAACTTTGTCAACAAAAATTCTTCTGATTTATGAAAAAAATTTGTTAACCATACATAGAAGTTTTTCCTTCTCTCTTAAGAAGGCGTTTATACTCTTTATCCAACTTCTTTTGAGAATCTGATAGTATGGGAAGAGGTTTTTGTCTACTAGATTTAAAAGCATCTCCAAGATTAACAAAGTCTATTCCTTGGTCTTTTGTTCCTCCAAGAGCATTAAGGAAAATTTGATCAAGTTTAGTACCTTCATTAATAGCTTCTCGAATGATACGGTAATTGAGATCAAGAATTCCTAGATTACCACGAGATTTTTGGTTTTTAACGAGTCGTAAAAAGTCCTCATCAACATTCTGAGTTATTCGAGTCCCCATCCCTGTCATTTGAAGTGGATTTTTTTCATAAGCTCGGACTTGAAAAATCGGTCCTGTTACAGGATGAAAAAGCAATAAATCCGATCCAAATCTGTCTGGAGTTGGGGCAGAAATCGTTTTCCATTCTCCAGGAGTCTTTCTACCTTCCTTAAGGATGTCTCTAAGTATCTCTTGGAGGGATTTTACAGCCATATGCTTCTCACAATCGCTATTTACTTTCAATATTTAATAACTTTTATATGATTGGTGCACTTTTTAATGTGAAATTGGATACCTGATCGAGAAGCTAAATTCGATGACATTAACTTAAACATAATATACCTGGGAGGAATCTAAAGTTGAAAAAAATCTCGAGTGATTCATAACAGAACCAGAGTAATCAACATGACCGTCATACCCGCTAATATTCCCCCTGTAACAATATGAGTATCATTGCCGTTGTCACTACATGTTTCATGAGCAGTTGGCAACAATTCATCAAGTGAAATAAACGTCATAATACCTGCTACAAAAGCTAGCGATATTGTTATTATTTCTTCACTGATCAATCCAAAAATCAAGAGAACTACCAACCCAATGATAGCTCCGAGCGGTTCTGCTAGTCCTGAAACAAAAGATATTCCAAAAGCCTTTCTCTTATTATCAGAGGCAGCATAAATTGGAATAGCAACTGAAAGACCTTCAGGGATATTATGCAATGCAATAGCAATGGCTAGAATAAGTCCTAATTCAAGCGAATAGAGGCTCCCCGTGAGTGTCACAAAACCTTCAGGTAAATTATGAATCGCTATTCCTACGGCCACTAACATACCTGTTCTTAGTAGACGTGGATTATTTGGATTGTTTATTGGTACAGCATCAATATCATCACAAGAATGTTCATACATGTATTCATGAGGGATAAAAAAGTCCAGTAATGCTACAGCGATCATTCCTAATAAGAAAAAGAAACCAGCAGTGAGAATTCCTATGTTGTTGATTGATTCTGGTAGCAATTCGAATATAGAAACCCCTAGCATGACTCCAGCAGAAAAACCCATTGAAAGGCTGATAACCTTTGTATCTTCCTTTTTTATTATGAAAACTGTAATTGCTCCTAGTGTGGTAGAAAGTCCAGCAAATAAGGATAGAATTAAGCCCCAAAGAATCTGTTCTATGGTTATCATCTATTGAGTTCCTTTGACAAACAAGTGAATGGTTGTGTTGGTAATATTATATTCATTGAATACCTGTTTTTTGACACTTATAAATTGTTTGCAATTGTGAACTATTTGGTTATAGAATTTTTCCTTATATTTGATGAAATAAACTAGGATCTGATGAAAAATCGAAAGAAATTATATTTCCAAGATGTATATAATCTTTTAAGAAGGTCTATGCAATCTAATAATTGTCATAAATTCAGCAAGGGGTGTCAAATCAGCATCATCAAGATTATCTTCCTTGGAATTCCATCCAAAACCCATTTCAGCTTCTCGTGGTATGGTTTTTATCATCCATTCAATGAATTTGACTTTTTCTGAGATATCTTCAACAATCTCAACCTTTGGTTGGAAACTTCTAAAACCTATCTGCACTCTTACCTTTTCAGGATTAGCATGAATATTCCTAACCCAATCAGTTTTCTCTCCCCGTGCTGCAGCAATATGGATCACGTCATTTATTCTGTGGAACTCTAATGGATTTCGACGAGATTTACCTGTACGACGACCAATTGTAGTAATCATCAGGATGAACCATCCAATCCCGAAAAAAGGCAGTATACGGAGTCTATAGAGGGGAACTACAATTTTATTCAGTCTTCTTAACCATTTATAGGATCGTGGGAGTTCTTTCCCCTTATAGTGCATCAATCTATAAAAGTAGGTACCAGGTTTAGGTAAAATATTTTTCTTTTCAGGTGAAGGAGAATGTTCTTCATTCAATAGAATTCATCTATTTAGGATTATTATTAGGGTAATTATTGCGTAATGAAAAAAAAGGGAGGAGGAGATTACTCCTGATGAACTTTGTCTAATTCTTCGTCAGAAACATCGAAAACAACGTTATGTGGTGGTAAGGGTTCTTTGTAGAAGAACTCAGGTAATCTATCGTCTTTCTCAGTCATTCCTGCTCTTTTATTGAACTCTCGTTCTATATGAATGATTTCCCCACCATATTTTCCTACATCAATCTCTGTTCCTAAGAAACCGTTGATTGATTCAACCATACCAGTTAATCCAGATTCTATGTCGAGTATTGCAAATGCAATAAAGAGACAATATCCAGTTGAATCAATGTAAGCTGTTGTGGTTTGGAAAGCTCGTGATAATTCAGCTTTTTTCACGTCCATTCGGTCTGGTTTTCCACCAACTTGCAGGATTTCAGGTGCTATTGTATATCCTTGGGTGTGGTCACCTCCTTGGGTACCAGTCGCGTATGTTACACCGATACCTTTAATAGGTCGTGGATCGTAAGCGGGTAAGCTTTGACCTTTAACTTGAGCGACGTGACTAACGCCTTTGTATTTACCCATAGCTACAGCACCGTTACCGATAACTTTACCGATTTCTCCATCGGTGGCAACTTTTTTTAATAAATCCACTGCTCCAGGGCCATCTCCAAATTCAAGCTCACCACCTTCCATTGCAACAGCGATAGTGTTTCCTGCTTCGATTGTGTCCAGTCCCAAGTCATTACAGACTCGATTGAGTTCAGCTACATAATGGAGATTGTCGATTGCGCAGTTTGTTCCTAGTGCCCAAGCAGTTTCATATTCAAGTGGTGAAACTTGATGTGCGCCAGTTTCTTCATAAGGAACAATATTACTACATCGGATTACACACCCAGGATGACAGGCATGATTGTAAGCTGCTGTTGAATTCGGGAATTTATCTTTCACTTTATCAACTAGTTCATGAACAGCCTCACCGCTGATTTTTGCTGCACCCTCAAAACGGCCTGCAGTCCAATTACGGGTAGGGAGAGCTCCTGCTTCATTGATAATATTCTGTAGAATATTAGTTCCAAAATTTTTTAACCCACCATAAGTTTTCCCGTCTTTTTCAAGTGTTCCCGTAACAGCATGTTCATTTAGTGCGTCGCGCAATTTTTTTCGTCCAATATCAAATAATTCTTGATTTACTGGCTTAAGACGTTCCATACCGGTATCATCTGAAATTACTGCAATGACTCGCTTACTTCCAAGGACTGCACCTAAGCCACCTCGACCTGCATATCGTCCTGGATCAGTATTTTCGACATTGTTGCCAAAAACTCCAGCCCCAGTCATTAACTTTTGACCAGCTATACCGCAACCTATTATGCCGGGCTTATTGGGATACTCTTCCCAAACTTTTGTAATTAATTCGTAAAGGCCCATTCCAGCATATTTCCCTGCTTCAACGATTTCACATTTGTCTTTTGAAAGAACAATGTTGTACCATGTGTCACCTGAAGGCTGGCCTTCTATGATAATAGCTTTGATACCCAAACGGCCAATTTTTTGAGCCGTGAGACCACCAGCGTTAGCTTCTTTAATACCATTTGTCAGTGGTGATTTTCCACCAACACTTAACCTTCCAGATGATGGCGCATTGGTACCAGCGAGAAGACCAGGGGCCACTATGAACTTATTTTCAGGTCCAAGTGGATCACAGTTTGGATCTACCTCATCAAAAACGATATTACTCGTAAGCGCCCTTCCACCGAGTGTGTTATATTTCTCTGGAACATCTTCAAATTTATGTTCTAAGTTACTCATGTTCACTCTTAGAATTTTACTCATTTTCAATCTACACCTTGTACACACTCCATGTGTAGCCTAACCGCCACCACGGAAGCTATCATTGAAATGACATAAGGATCAATAAAAGGTTTGCTACTGTATGGAAACATCAACTCATTTTATGAAAAAAACAAATAAAATCAGAATTAATTTGATCGATCATTAAGAAATTCATTTATGAATAAGTAAATGAATCAACATAATCTCAAAGCGGCTATGGAAGCTATAGGAGACCTGATTTAGCATGGAAGATGAAGTTTCGTACCTTCTTAAAATGCCTTCTGAAGAAATTATGAAAGTAGTATTGCAGGAGGCTTTAAAGGATTTAAAGATCACAGCAGAAGAACAAATTTTACTTGCTGGAATAGACCATGATTTATCAAAGCATTCAAAGAAGATTCCAAAAATGGATTCAGGTCATCCTTTTACAAAAGAAGAACTCCAACTCCTATTAATAAAACAGAGGAGGATCTTAAGAGAAATTACATCTAACACATATAAACTAGCTGAGGCGAATGGAACGATAAGTTCTGATGAAATGGATATATATCGTGCACTTCTACGCAAAGTCGATGAAATTACAGCAAAGAAAATCAGTATGTTTGTCGATCTAGATCTAAAGGCAGAACCTCTCTTTGTCTTCCATGAAAAAATAGGTCAGAAATTTGCAAACCTTTCAGCTACTATAATCATGAACATTTACTCTGAAAAGGTCCATAAGCAGGAAAAGAAGTATAGAACTATCCAAGATGTTTTTAGAGAGTTTTCTTCAGATGACGCAAATTTGGAGTTTATTTCGAGATTTAAAGAGGTTTTACAAGAATTCTTGTCAATACCAATGGTTCGGCCTTTGGATCTAATAAATGGAATTGATCGTCTTATAGACGAATTATAACAAAAGCTGCCGATAATGGGCACTAATCTTTGTACATTTCATATGATGTTATTTCCAAATCAGCACTATTTCTCTTTCTGATGTCTCACACTAACAATTAAGACAATCGCTCCAAGTAAAATGAGAACATTAAATCCTATTAATTTTTCTTTAGATGTATTATCAAAAGTAGTGGAAAGAGTTGAGGTGGATACCAATTGTAGGATTTCTAATCCGTCTTCTCCATCTGCAACATAGATGTAAGGGCCTTGAATCCACACTGCTTCTGCATATCCCCCGTCATTATATTGGAATGCCTTTATAGGGGACCAGTCTTCATCAATACCTGGTAAATAAGCAGAAATATCAAGGACTTCTAATCCTTCGTACCCATCAGCAACAAAGACATATGATTCGTTCTTAGCAACTCCTTCTGCCACACCACCATCATAAAAGCCCCCTATTCTTGTTGGTTTTGTTGGATTGCTTACATTAACTATCTCAAGTCCCCCACCGTACCCACCAGCTGTTACAAATGCAGTTGAACCATCTACAATAACACAGCGTGCATGTGTTACAAGTCCAGAGGAATCCCATTTAGAATATTGACCAACTTTATAGAGGTTATATGGATCACTGATATTTACTATATCAAGGCCATTAATATTATCAGCAATGAAAGCTAATGAATCTTGTACGAAAACTCCTCGTGAATGACTATTGTTTTCATATTGACCAATCTCTTCTAGAAAAGCAGGATTCGAAACGTTTATTACTCTTATTCCAGCGGAACCATCAACAAGGTAAGCAAGATCATTTTTGACAAAAATTTCAATCGCCTCACCATAAGAAGGGACATATGCACCTATTTTTTGGGGATTGTAGGGATCCTGGATATCAATAATTTCCAATCCATCAAAGTAATCAGCAACATATGCATACGAACCACATACGAAGACGCCATAAGCAGCACCTCCATCCCCAAAATTACCAATTTTGCTTGGTGTAGTGGGATCGGTAACGTTAATAATCTCCAGTCCTTTGATATCATCAGCGACATAAGCTATTGATTTGGTTATGAAAATATCATGGCTAATGCCGTCATCATTGAATTGACCGATCTTTACTAACGTTGTAGTTGAATTAAACTTGTGATTATGAAAGGGCTGCTCAATAGTTGCAAGAGAAGTCCGTGGAATAATCGTTAAAAGAATAAGTAATCCAGATATTATTATCCAAAGAATTATTACCTCAAAAAACGTTCTTTTTTGAAGTTTTTTTATCAAATGTCCTGTAAAATAACTACATAAAATCAATTTCGTTACAATCCTGAAACTGTAACCAATTCTTATAATAAGACTAAGAATTTCTAAGATTCGAAGAGCTCTTCTTTATTGTTTAACTCCACCCCCTACTGGGGGAAAGATTGATAATAAATCATCAGGTTTGAGTTTATGTTTATGATTATTAATGATGATTCCATTGACCATTACAATTTTAGCTTGATCCGTAGAGATACCTAGGTTTTTGAGAACCGTAATCACAGTTGCATCCTCATCAAGTTGCATTGGGAAGCTTTCACCTATTTCGAGGCCATTAGGGCCATATTCTCTCAAGGTAGCAAATAATCTAATGTCGATATTCATTTATTCTAAGCCTCTTCTCAATAATATTCGCTATCTGTCGTTGGTTTTTTTGAAATAAATCCATGTCCTTTAAGATGTTGTCCACCACACAATAAATGCATGCCCAATGGGAAAAGACCTACTCGTGCGCCTTCAGGAATCATGGTTGTCTCATTTGCCACTTTTCCATTAATAAAACAATCACCACATTCAGTTGATTCCAAATCCAAACGTTTTAATAATTCTAAAAAGTTCTCCTTTTTTACATGTGGGATTGAGAGAACAGTATCCTCTGCAAAAGATGCTTTAGGATCAAATTTCCTCTTTAAAATGCCATACAAATGAATTTCAATCATAAAAATTACCAGTTTGCGATATAAGACCTGTACGTGACTACTCAGTCTAAATCGAAGTAAGATTGATTTTACTAAAGATCTTGAAGTACTTACTCTGTTTCTTCAATTTCTTCCATAGATGGAAATTCGAAGAGATCTGGTTCCAGATCCATCAAGCTGATCTCAAATTTATCAATGAATAGATCAGTAACGGCTTGTCGAATGATATCTTCGCGGGATGAATAATATCCACGTTCTATAAGTAGATCCATATATTCTACAATACTATTTGCGATGTTTGTTGATAAAGTAACAGTCCTAGGTTCAAGTTCATCGTTTTCCAAAAGAGCTACCTCGTTTTTATTCGGTTTATCTAGTGTACCTCGAGAATAATAGAGAAGTAATATATTTAATTTCAAACTAACATATAAACTTTTCTCGAAATAGCGTTGTCTACTTTACCTCAAATCACGAGAACAGTTTGATAAGTGTATATTCCTCTCCATATGTTTTTACAATGTGACCAAAGGAATTATGAAATTGATGATGAAGAAGGGGATCATAACCTAAAGGCGAGATTGAGAACTTTTCGTCTTGTTCTACTTCAATTTGGTTTAAAATATTCAAGAGAATTTTACCGATCGTTTCTTTTTCCGACATTGTTACTTCGATTGATTCGTTTTTTCCTTCCTTGATATACCAAAACCGTGCTGTTGCAGTTGAATCGTCTTGTGAAACTTCAATCCTAGGGCCTTCTCTCAAAATTCTTTCCAGAGAACTCAATGTAAACATATCATCTCGTTCTCGAGAGGTTTCGATTGGAGCAGCGATTGAATGTGAAACTTCGGTTTCCCTTGCCAAAGGTACTTCAATAATTTCCTCTTCTAAAAGAGTAGTACAATGACGTAATAATGAGGTGGCGGAGATTGACATTTCTTCCAAAGCGTGGAGAATACCTGCAATAGTGGGATTGGTAATAAGGGATCTTATTTGTGAATAGGCTTGAGTCGAAACACTTTCATGTTTACGGAGTTCAGAGAGCATTTCAGTAAAGTTCTGTGTGGTTTCAAGTTCTTTTAAGCGTTCTAGCATTTTTACACAAGTCCTAGTTCGGGTTTTTCAACTCTAAGAAATAATTATTTGTTATTTCACAAGGCTGACAGTATTTTTAAAAAGTAATTATTTTTATTATATAGTATTATTAAAAGATATCGCATCTCAGCTGGCATATCACCTGTGGAATCGAAACAGATCTGCTTTAAGGTGGATTGAGAGAATAAAAATGAACTCTAAGGAGTCTTCAGAAAAACCATTTGATCCTAATCTTCTCAACAAGCTTCCACTAGGAATAGCTGTTCTTGATAAACATAATGATAATCAACTGATTTTTATTAACAAAAAAGCACGAGAGGATTTGCAAATACCTAGTGAGTTGGTTGCGAGTGATGTTCTTTTTTCCTCTTTCATCCATCCTTCAGAACGCCAAAAATTCATGAGAACCTGGAGTTCTGATTCTTTACCTAAAGTTTCGGAGTGGAAAATACTTAAACCTGAAGAAAAGGTATCATGGATTCAATTACAAGTTACCCCATTAGATAAACAGCTATACATGGTTGAGATCAGAGACATTGACAAAATCAAGAAGATTTCATCTAAGTTATCTACAATTGAGGCTCAATATCAAGCGTTAATTGAAAAAGATCCGAATTTCTTATTTATTTTTAAGAATGGAATCATAGAGTATTATAACCAAGCGTTTATTGATAAATTAGGCTATACAGCAGATGAAATTGATCAGCGTCGTGGCATGCCTACTTTTCTTGTCGCTCCTGAACATCGTGAGAAAATTGCTCGTGTTCTAGTTGAAAGCAAGAGAGAAATAATAACAAGTATTGATAAACGAGAAAAAGATCCACAAATTCAACGACAAGATGAAACCATTGAATTTGATCTTCTCTGCAAGGATGGATCAAGAGTTCCTGTACACGCTATTATCAATAGAGTATATTCAGGTAAAGATGTCATAATTCAAGGCATCATGATAGATTTATCATCAATTAAAGAGCTTCAAGATATGAAACTAGACTTTCTCTATTTAACCCAACATCAACTCCGAACTCCGATTTATATCTTAAAGAATTCCTTAGATTTTTACAAAAAGAGGATTAGGGATGGATTAAATCCTGAGGAGAAGGAAATTTTTGAAGCAAACCTGATTGAAGTGTTCTCTCGGAATGTTGACAGCATGATTTCATTGACAAAGGATCTTAACGACATTGCGTTAATACAACACAGTAAACTAAAGTGTAATCTTCGTGGAGAGAACTTTATCCCAATCCTTCAAGAGGTTATTGAGGATCTTGATTTTTTCTTAAGGAAATATAGGATTGACCTTATTGTACAATATCCTCCCACACCGCTAATTGTCAATCTAGACAGAAACCGTATTTCACAAGCATTGAGAAATGTAATTGAAAATGCAATAAGATTTACTGGCCACGGGATTGTAGAAGTCAATATTACAATTCAGAATGATAAATATCTAAAGCTTTTAGTAAAAGATAATGGAATAGGTATAGATCCAGCAAACCTTGCAGTTGTTGGAAAACCTTTTGTGACATTTCACCCTTCTGCGAGTGGTCTGGGGTTAGGCCTTTATCTAACGAAAGAAATTATAGCATTTCATGATGGAACAGTTGAGATTTTATCGGAAGGTTGGAAGACTGGAACTTCTGTCATTATCTCAATTCCCCTCCTTACTTCTCCAGAGAATGCAGCGTATTCTGGAGACAGTTCTTTAGATGAAATTATAAGAACTGCAAGTACTTCTGAGAATATGTTGAAAAGAATGGAAGCAATCCACAGATTGGGAAATGGGAATTATGATGGAATTGAACTTGACCGAGTGATCTCCACATTAGAGAAGGTCATTTTATATGATAAAGATCAAACAATTCGTAATCTAGCAAGTAAGTTCTATTCACAAAAAGTCGAACAAAATAAGAATGCGACTTCTGATGCTTCCTAATTTGAATTATTCTCTTCTGGAAATGGACATTCCTGTTTCTATAGGGCCAGCATTACCTGCTCAGGAACAATTTCGTATTGTTCTAGATACACTAGATTCGCTGATTCATTCTTTAGATTTATACAGACAACAATTTTTCTTGGAGACTATATTTCGTATCAATGAAAAAAGATACCATGTCATTTTCAACGGTAATCAAAACTCAGAAAACCAATCTTTTTGGGAACATAAAAACGTTGGTTTTATGTATCGCCCAAAACTAATAATTCAAGATTTATTCACCCATAGAAGTCATCATCAGCTATTAACTACAATTCGGAACTCATTATTATCTGAATCTCTTGATTGGTTATTTATTATTAACCAGAAAGAAACTTACATCTTTACTCTTTCTTTTAATCAGTATTTACTTTGGTCACCAATAATGACTGGTTTAGATCCTTATTTCATGGCTTCAATACTTCTTGACGTATCAGTTTTAGAGCATTGGGATGACTCTTCAAGATGGGCTTTTCTGGAAAAGGGAAACACGCAGTTACTAAGAGTTTTTAATCAGTTGAACACAAAATCCTCAACTAATAGTGATAAGGGGAACTCAATTGTTTCACGTTTCCTTTTACCCATGGTCAATTTCCTTATTGTTCAAAAAATGCTTCTTAAAAACATCAATAGTCAGATGGTCTCTTCCAACTACATCAAAAAAATTGGTGACTTTAGGAAAGCATTTCATCACTTCTCCAAGATTGAAAATGAACTAGATTTTAATTTTATATCAAGCCTCAACCTAGAATTACCAGAACTTCAATTTACTAAGAATATTATTGAAAATCTGACCCAGGATTATGCTTGGATTCTGGACATTTACCCCATCAATTTCCTAGAAATAATGCCCTGGGTAGAAAATGAATTTAGTACTCGAGAATCTGGAGGGTTTTTCACCCCATTAGATCTAGCTGAATCTATTGTTTCGCATTCATTAAAATTATTCATACCCCAAATGGAGAAATCTCTAATTGATACTAAAATATTTGACCCAGCTATGGGTACTGGTATTCTCTTAGTGTTTGCGTTAGAGTGGTTAGTTAACTTCATGATATCTGAGTCAACATCTGATTATTCGTTTATTGATCTAAGGAATACAATTTTTCAACGATGTTTATATGGTAATGAAATTAATCCAGAATCTATTTTGATAGGAAGCGTTTTCTTCAAATTATTTTGTATGTACAGGCTTGAAAAGCCAGATATGCCAACGAATTTACTCCATCGGAATTTTGTTGATTTTTTCATAACCCAAGTGGAGTCAAAAAAGTCTTTCTCGAAATATGATGTAATCCTTTCAAATCCTCCATATCTTGCATTTCACAGTCGGTTTACGAAAAAATTCCCATTCAAGAGAGAATTGAAGTCCTTCCGAAAGATTTTGCCCATCTTTAGCGGAAAACGTGACAATACATACTTAGTTTTTTTAGGTATTTGCTTGCGGTACTTCTTAGAATCTAATGGTGTGGCAGGTTTTGTTATAGATCATTCATTTCTGGATTTACCATCTTATGAGAGAATTCGCCAATTTCTCCTGTTGAACTACCATTTACACTTTATATTATCGAATTATCATTATAAAAAAACAGCTGTTGTCGATTTGGCAGCACTCATCTTTAGTAAACGAAAAAATTCTTACTCAAAAACACTCTGGCAAGATATCTTGTCAGAAAAACCTCATGAAATTTCAACAAATCATTTTCTTTCACAACCGAATTATGTGTTCAGATATAAGGAAATCCCTAACTTCTTTGCCCATATTCGAGAAAAATCAATCCCACTTGGGGAAATAGTAACAGTAACATGTGGTTTAGAATATGGAAGTTTACTGAAATCCCATTTTTTATCTTCTGTGGCAAAAGAAGGCTTTTATCCTTGTATAGATGGATCAAATGGTTTATCACAACCTTATTTTCTCTTTTGGATTCCTGGGTTTCAAAATTCATTTGTTCGATTTGATAAGGAATACGAGCAATATTTGTGTGATTCAAACCAAAATATTTCTAAGACTGGAAAGAAAGTCATATTGATCTCAGGGAATAAGGAGCGATTTTTTACTCGGAAGATTATCTTAAGACAAACTGCTTCAAAATTCGTTGCTACACTCGATGATCAACAATTCTTATCATTGAGAAATACTCATTTGATTCTTAATCCTCAGAAACCTTATTCTCTCCCCTTAATTCTAGGAATACTAAACTCATCAGTGGGAAATTGGATAGGAAAGTATCTTAACATTATCCGTACATTAGGGATCAAATCGAGCCGCTATCCTCAGATAAGGATAAATGATCTGAAAACATTTCCTCTTGTAGATATCAATAAAATGAATGACAATTCTCTCATTCCTCAACTTGAGGAAGCTGTGGGAGAATGTTTAAGAACAGGAGATCGCATTTCAAAGGTTTTAACCAAAATTTGGGACGTTTGTGAGGGATCAGAGGTTGCTTACTTATCTCAACGTCAATTCTTAAGGAAATGTTTCAATAAAGATCTCTTTGAAGCTCTACCTGATACTAGTCAGTTAGAGAATGTAAAATCTTTGAGTACAATTCTTCAGAATGAATTGGAAAAATTAACAAATCAGAAAAAAGATGTTGATTCAATTGTTTTCAAGATATACAACATTAACCAAGAGGACCAGCAGTTATTTTTAGAAGATAAATACACAAATCTCTAGAATTCTATGGCTATAAGACTGATTTATTTTTCTTTTCTGTATTATTTTCTCTTTCTTTTTCGTCTTGATTTCTTTTTTGGTTTTTTCGCTTGTTCAACTGGTTTTTTCGCTTGCTTAACTGGTTTTTTCGCTTGCTTAACTGGTTTTTTCTCTGCTATATCATTTTTTAGAGCAATTTCTGGGAAATCTTTAATAATTTCTGCCATAACTTCGTCTCTTGAGACATCTGGCACACTTGTCTCTTCAGCTGGATATTCTTCTCGAATATCCTGTGTTGCTTGTCGAAGAACTGCTTTTATTTCTGATACATCTGGGGATTCATGGAATAGTGATCTCATCATGTCAGATTCAACTGTTTCCAGTTCATTATCCTTGCGGAATAAGTCAGAAATTCGTTCTTGTGCTCGTCTCATTTCTCCTCGTAGTGCTGCAGCATCAACGGTTTCCTCAAGCTGCTTATCAGTAAGACCAGCACTCGTTTTAATGACTTTCAAGCTTTCCATGGGAATCTTTAATCCTGCCCCAGCAACTAAAGTATCTAAAACAGGAGCGAAATCATCGAAGATACTTGTGTCAACAATGTCTAACTTTATCTCATCAACGAAGACATCAGTGAATCTAAGGGCTAATAAATCTGTTAGTTCATCAATAGGATCACTCTGCTCACTATCACAAATGACTGCGACCGTTATCTCTCCTATTCGCCGAATATGAATAGTTAAATCATCAGTTGAGAATTTTTCAATTATTCGTCCTGTTACTTCATTCATTAGGTCTAGAATACCTGTCATTAATCCTGAAAAAATAGTATCAGGGAACTTTAAGCCAGAATAAGAGCGACTCATTAAACAGGTTCCACCAGAAGAGATAAACCAAACATAATGAACTACAGGTGCCTCTTTATCTACTTCATAAGTGGCAATAGCGGAAGCCATCCTTACTGCTTGGGTGATATCCTCTTCTAATACCTCCTCCCGACCCTTCTCTGCAGCCAATGCCACTGCTTTAGTGGCAAGCTCCCGTGCTCGTCTTGTTACAAAGTTATTGAGAGCGTCAACACTTTCTCTTGATACACGAGAAATTCCTGTGTTTTTTAATAATTTCCAGCACTCGTGAAAATCAAAGCTTAGAAGAACGCTTTGTTTTTTGGTTTTTTTTGACATTAAAACTGTTTTCTCCGCGATTAATCTCTCTTTATGTGCTTTGATAAAAGCTGCATAGAACCTGAGCTCACATACAAACTGGTGTTGATATTTGAGCTTATTAAGTTATTTTCTTTTTATAACTAAAAAAGTTAGGATATCTTTGAAGAATGTTCAACATTAATTTGGTAAATGGAATTCATTCTTACTTTTAGATTCTTCTAATCATGACATCTCCTCTGTCAAAATAACTGGAATAACTTTGAAAAGGAATACTTTCTTTGATCATCAGCAGATAGTAAAGAAAGCTGACAAATTTATTGAAAAATGTGTGATTGCCTTAGTTTCTTAGCCTCTAATATTCTTAAAATTGGATTTAAGAAAATAGAAACTGATAATTCTAAAATTATGTGATAATTGAAATTTTCATGCTAATGAAGGATATTAACGCCGACAAAAATAATAAAGAAAACAACAGAGCCCTTTTCCTCCTTTGTCAATTTTATAAAAAAAACTCCGGGTATTATCCTACGTAATACGCGGTCTAAATCTATTTAAGCATGAATAAATTAGTACAGCAAAAGCTTATGTAATATTTTGGTCGATGAGAAATGGAACTAGAACTAAATGACTTAGTAAGAGATTTTTTAAAATTTAGAGAATTTGAATACGAACCCAATGTAACCATAAAAGACAAGAATGACAAGGAGGTTCAGTTTTCTTATCTAATTCATCAATCAGAAAAGTCTAGTGGAAGAATAGGTGTAGTTGTCAAACCATGGTCACGTTCTTGTGGATATAATGTTATCCTAGAAGCTGAACGTCTTCAAGAAAGTACGGGTTTAGAGAAAGTCATGGTAATCGCTAACCAATTTTCTTCAACAGCTCGTGAACTCGCTGAAAAATTAGGAATTTTAACGTTGACTAATGGTGAACTCGTTTCAATAAGACAAATGTACAAACATCAGTTTTCCTTTGATCCGTGATGTTAATCTTAAATAAAAAGAATTACAATCCGCTTTTCTTTTTCAGTTTTCGGTTATTAAATTCTTATCACTTATTATAAGTTTTAATGAGCGCACTACGTCCTTTACTTGGAACGACTACCAAGAAAGGTTTTAATTCCTCATTGTTATAAGTCAAAAAAGATTCTACTTCAGCTAGCGCAACTTCTGGTGTATTATTCTCCTCTGAGAGATGTGAAAGGATAGCAATCTGAGGGTTCGTTTTCATTATGAATTCAGCGGCACTCCAATTCGATAAATGCCCCTTAGTTCCCAAAATCCGCTGTTTTAAGTAGTTAGGATAAGAACTCTGAAGAAGAAGATCGAAAGAATGATTAGCTTCTATTATCAAGACCTTGACATTACGAAAACCGTCCTCTAAATAAGGATTTATGTTTCCACAGTCATTCAAATATCCTAAAAGAGGAACATCTTTTTCATGTTTTTTGATGATGAATGCAACGGGATCAACAGCGTCGTGGTGAATCTCATATGGAGTGATGACGACTTCCTCTCCCACTTCGAATTCCTCTCCTACCTCAATGAACTCCGCATCAATATTTCCAGTTTTTTTTCGTATCTTTTGATATGTATCAAATGTTAACCAACATTTTAGGCCATATTTCTGTGATAAAGTTTTTATTCCAGTAATATGATCATGATGCTCGTGACTTAGAATAATCCCTTTAAGATCAGTAATTTTCTCCCCAATTTCACCAAGCAATTTTTTCATCTTTCTTGTACTAATACCAGCATCAATTAAAAAGCTATCATTGCCAATACGTACAAAAGTGGCATTCCCCTTACTAGAAGATGCAAGTACACAGAGCTTCAACACTAAAATCCATCTCTTTTTACGCTAGATATGAAAAATGATTCAAATCTATCTTAATTTTTCTTAATTCATGTTTATTCCGATTTTCAGGTTAATTGAAAGAGTTGTTTTGCATTCTGTGAAAGAATAAGTGATTTTTCCTCTTTTGATAAAATTGGATTTCTCTCAATAACTCGTTTGGAATGTTCCATAGATGTTCCTTGGACTACTGGAGTGTCAGTACCAAAGATTATTCTTTCAAATCCACACGTTTCACGAATTCTACTAACTACTCTGTGATTTTCTAAATCGTAAGTTACTGCAGAGGTGTCGAGATAAATCTGGGAATTATCTTTGGTCATTCGAAGAACTTCCTCAAACCACGTATCATCATAAGTAGAATTGACTCCGTAACCCCCAAGATGAGCGAAAATGATCTTATTTCTTGAGAATTTCTTAATCACCTTCGACCAATATTTTGGATGACTATTATTAACACAGCGTAAAGTATGAATCTCCCAAGGGCCTGGATCACGCCCAGAATGAATTAATATAGGCCAATCATTACGTTTCGCGAATTTGAAAATGATCTTCAGGTTTTTATTTTTCTTAGGATGGAAAAACTGGAGTGTTGGGATAAGTTTTATTCCCTGTAATACACCGAAATCTGAGATTTCTTGAAGTGTAGTTTTTACATAGCGCGAATCTTTGGATGGGTTCACTGAACCAAATCCAATGAACTTATCAGGGTGCTGCTCTACTAAATTTGCGACATGTTTGTTTGGAGTGTTTCCCATTTTCAATATATTCTTCATTGCGCCAAGAATCTTAGAATGATCTAGAAATAATGAGTATGAGAGTAAATCATATGTGATTTCCTCTTTTAGCTTTGGATCTGTATCTAAAATATCTGGATCTAAATCAAGAGCTAACAATACTACCTTTGAAACCTTAGCTTTATTCATTTCGGTGATTAAGGACTTTCCAGTTGTAAGTGACCTTATGGGATGAACGTGAGTATCAATAACCTCTCTAAAATTTGACTCAACTGAATTCATTTGAAAAAAATAAAGAAGGGAAAGTGTTATTATTCCTTCTCTTGACAAATAATCTAATTTTCAAATCAAGGTAAATATCGACGTGTCCCATCTATCTGAAATTTAATAAATATAAATGGATATTGAAGATGTCCTCTAAATCAAATGAATCAGAACGGGAATCAATTAAACTCCGACGTCTTTTTTTCCGAAGAACTAAGGATGATGAGAAAAAAACAGAAGAAGATCACCCAAAAGGAAAACATAAGTTCTATGTCATGAAAATGAGTTGGGATCAAGCTCTGGATGTCAAAAAGCAGGTTTTGAGCGAAATTCACCGTGATGAATCCCTTAAAAGGGTCGAAATTCGAAAACTTCATCCAGATGAAGATGCAGAGGAGTTTATTCGCGCCTATAATAGAGCATTCATAACTGCTCCAGATCCATATCGGTCATTATCACTTGAAGATGTTAAACATTTCAACCCTGAATCTACTTTTGTTGCTGTACTATATGGGAGAATCGTGGGTTTTATTTTCTTAGTTATCGAACCAGTTGTAAAGCACGGTATTGAATTAGGTAGCCAAGGTGTTATTGCTGGTATAGGCGTTGATCCTCGTTTCAGAAGAAAAAGAATAGCATTTCTTTTAGCTGCAAAAGCAGCTCAGTTTTTCACTGAAAACGATGTTATAGAATTAATCTGCGAAGTTTATCATGAAAACAAAGTATCTTATAACTTCATTCGTAATTTTGGTTTTTCTTTGTCAGGTACAATATATCTTTGAATTCATGCCACTCGCTGTATCATTAAACATTATTAGAATACATCGTCGGTATGTTCAAATTAATCCTAACATATTTACAAATACTATCAAAACAATATTATACTTTATAATAATGCATCATTTCATAATTTGTAATAAATGGATAAAGACTATCAAAATACTTATATATTTAATACCTTTTAAGAAGCATCAAGAAATTTCACATTGATTGTTTGATGGTATCCATTGGATAGTATTCCCTCATATCACCTAATATTATGAACATCTAATATCGAAACCAATTCTGGAGGGCTAAATTAAATGCGGATAAAAAATAAGACTGAAAAAACAGTAAAAAGAAAATCTCTCCGAATTCTCGCTGTCGATGATGAGAGAGATGCTGTAGATCTTTTAGAATTAATACTCACGAGAGAAAACTATTTGGTAGATAAGGCGTACACTGCGAGGGATGCATTAAAAATTCTTGATTCTGGACCACAAATTCCCGATCTAATCTTGTTAGATATTAAAATGCCAGGAATAGATGGATTTACTTTTTGTCAAGATCTGAAGAAACATCCCGAGTATCAAAAGGTTCCAATCATAATCCTTTCCGCTTTAACGTTTCCTAATGATGTTAAACGAGGATATGAATGTGGAGCAATAGATTATATTCTGAAACCGTGGAGTAATCAAGATCTGGTTCAACGTATCGAAAAAATACTATCTAGTGTTCATCACGCATGATCGACATGATTTCGTCAAATAATTCATTACGATTAGATCGCGTTAGTTCCAAAAGTTGTATATCAGGTCGTCGTTTAACAGAAACAAGAAAAGAATTTTCATATATCGGAATCGTTGCCAAGACTCTTTGTTGATTGTCCAGAGTATGAATGAGTGCTTGTCTGAATTTTGTTGAAAATAGTTCCATTTTCCCCAATTCATCAATGATCACTAAATCCGCTTTCTTGTACAATGAAGGAACGCCTATGTTTTCCAAGTCAAATATATCAACTGAATACTTTCCGACATGGTATTTTGATCTTGATTGATTAACGTTTAGTCGTGCGAGTATTCCTTGTTGTCCACTAATTGTATGGATATCGAATCCGACTCTTTTCTCTCTATTACGAACCTCGGATGTCCAGAAACCTGTTAGTATCCACTCAGATTTGATGGATTTGAGTGTCATTACGATTCTCTTAACCAAAGTGGTTTTTCCGACCCCAGGTCTCCCAGTTATAAAAAGGTGTTTACTCATAGAACTTAACCAGTCCAAGAGGCATCGACTATATCTTGTAAGCAGTTTAATTTGCACTGTATGGTGTCAGAAATTTTCTCAACTCTTTTCCAGCTGGCCAAATAGTTGTTTAAAACAATCAAAAACTCCTCTACGAACTCAGAATAGTCTTCTCCACGTGTTGCGAATTCTGGTAAGACTTTATGTAAAAAATGACAATTTTCATAGTTGAAAAACACCATTGACTGGTTGAAGTTTTCAGAAAGAGCTTCTAATCGATTAGGTAAGACATGTCCCATGAAGTCGGTATCGACATAAAATAGTTCTCCCGATTCTGAAACTAACCAGTGATTATGATTATAATCAAGAAGAATATTACCTCTTGATGCAAACCAGATGATTTCTAAGAGTCCAGTAATTTCAACTGCACGAGAAAAGTTACAAACTGGATGAAAGATAAATCGTTGAAGAATAATTAAGATGGATTTAGATCCAAGAAAGTAAGTCGCAGGGTAATGTTCCCTGAGAGAGTCGAAGAGTCGTTGAACTCGGTCTTTTCGATAAGTCGCAGGATTAAAGGCATGTCTTACTTCCTTATCAGGTTTTGTAAAAATTCTGATAGTATAATACTCTTTTCTGGGGTTTGCAAGGACTGTGATAGGTCTATCTATCCCCCAACCTGGCCGATTAACTTGATAGAATTCAAAACATACATCTTCATCTCTTGAATGTCCAAAAAATCCGCACAGCATTTGAATGATTTTTTTCTTTTCAAATTTAATAAAAGGCCAATCGTCATCATCATGCTTGATGACTTCGACAGGATAACCAAACATATCAGGCCTCATATCTTATACCATCTGAAAGAAGATGTAGCACTTTACATATAGTATCATAGGAATCTATATGTATATTTTCTAAAGAATTGCTTAAGAGAATATTTATCTAAATGTCATTAAAATAAATATCTACTATATAGAATGCTAAAAATGCAGAACAAAGAAGTGTGGTGCAACCCGTCTCGATAAAAAATATCCGAAAGATACTTTACCGTAAGGATTTGGTTGAGGCTAAAGATTTAAAGCAGATATTCAGGAATATGCGGAATCTACTAGCTGGGAGTTTTGTTGGAACCACTCGAGACGAGAGACTAGCAGAACAGCTCATCTTTCTTTTGCTTTGTAAGATCGAGGATGAGATAGAAAGAGAATCAAAGGATCCAGTTTTCTTTCAATTAAATCATCCTGAAGAAAGTAGTATTCAAGAAAGAATACTCAATTTGTTTGATCGTCTTAAAACTAACTATGGTTCTATTTTTGAAGCATCCGATAACTTAATTGTTGACGAAAAGTCGATGAGAGCTATAGTTGAACTAATCCAAGACTTTGAAATAACTAAAGCCAGCCGTGACGTGATTGGAGACGCGTTCGAGGTATTTATTGGCCCTTCACTAAGGGGAAATAAAGGACAATTCTTTACTCCAAAGAATGTAGCCCAAACGATGATTGAAATTCTTAATCCAAAGTTGGGGGAAAGGTTTATCGATCCTGCTTGTGGAACGGGTGGATTTCTAGTTGTTGGATTACTCAATCAAGCAAAGGAGGAGGAAAAAGCAGATATTCATGGAAAACTTGAATCTGATTTATTTTTTGGGATTGATAAAGATTGTTTTCTTGCTAAAATAACTCGATTGTATCTAGCGATATTAGGGTGTAAAGAAAATGTTGTTTTTTGCGAGAACTCTTTGAATTCCCCTGAAGACTGGAAAACTGAAGTATTTGATAGAGTTTTAATGAATAGTTTTGATATAGTTTGTACAAATCCCCCTTTTGGAGCAAAAATACAAATCAAATCAATGGAAATATTAAAAAATTATCGTCTCGGTCATAAATGGAAAAGAAATCCTGATGGGTCATGGACTGAAAGCAAAACATTACATGAGAAACAACCCCCTCAAATTCTTTTTATTGAACGATGTCTTAGTCTTCTAAAGCCAGGAGGGCGTATGGGTATAATTTTACCAGATGGGATTTTTGGTAATCCTTCCGATCGCTATATTTTACAATATTTGCTTCAACAAGTGAAAATCCTCGCGATAATTAGTTGTTCCCATCTTACTTTTCTCCCTCATACACATACGAAAACATCACTGTTGTTCATAGAAAAAAGCAATCCCCCAATGAATTATTCTTTTTTTATGGCTATTGTAGAAAACGTTGGCCATGATAAAAACGGTAAACCTCTCTATTTGATGGATAAAAAAGGTAATTGGATTCTAAATAAACATGGTGAGAAGATAATCAATGATGATCTACCAAAAATAGTACAACATTACAGAAAATTCAAAGCCAAATCATTGAACCATATCTCACATTTGGGGTTTTCTTTTAACAGTTCTCAGATTGTAAATTATATTCTGATACCTGAATTTTATAATCCTGAGATCACTCAACGATTAGAAGTATTAGAAAATGATAGTAATTATCAGTTGCATAAAATTGGTGATCTTGTCAAAAATGGAATAATTCAAATAACTAGAGGTCACGAAATTGGATCAAAATTTTATGGGACTGGGGAGATTCCATTTGTAAGAACTTCTGATCTTATCAATTGGGAAATCAACATTGATCCGAAAAAACGAGTATCACAAGAAGTGTTTGAGCAATATGAAGAAAAACAGGATATGCAGACAGGAGATATACTTCTGGTAAGTGATGGTACATTCTTAATTGGTAAAACTGCCATGGTAACAGAAAAAGATACTCAAATAATTATTCAAAGCCATCTGAAGAAGATAAGAGTTTTGAAAAGAGATTTTTTTGATGAGTTCGTGTTACTCTGGACTCTCAATACAGATATCGTACAAGATCAAATAAAATCTAAAACCTTTATTCAATCAACAATCTCCACTTTAGGAAATAGGTTAATGGATCTAATCTTACCTATTCCTCATGATTCAGGAAAGTTGAATGCAATATCTCAAGAAATAAAAGAAATAATCCAAGAGAAAATGATTTTGAAAGATAGAATTCGTAATACAAAGAGCATTTTAAAAATTTAATTAAAAATAAGAATTTTATGACATGCATATAGATTTTTAAAACCTAGGTTTCTTTTTTTTTACTTTATAGACGAAAGATTGCTATAGGAGTGAGGAATCCTTCTCAATGTATTTGCAAACCTTAATAGAAAGGGAATGATAGCATAAGTATATCATATATTATCTTTATAGAATTAACACATTGAAACTTTAGTGTATTGTAATACTTTGTTTACTTAGAACGAATGCTTTTACCTTAATGAAGGTCATTTTAATCATGAATAAGGTGATAAGAGTCTTTTTAATAGATGATTCCGCTGTGGTCAGACAGCAAATCACTCAAATGATAAATAAAAGTCAAGAAAACATAACTATCGTCGGCACCGCGGTGAATGGACGGATTGCCTTAGAAAAAATGTTGAATCCGAAATTTAAATCAGATGTAGTAATAACTGATATTGTTATGCCTGAAATGGACGGAATAGAGACTATTAATCACATTATGGATCGTTTCCCTACTCCAATCCTTGTTGTCTCTGCTCTTAGAGGAAGAGAGGAAATTGATGTTGCATTATCAGAGCTAGGAGTAGCTGCTTTTGAATCAGGAACAGTTGAATTTGTCAAAAAACCTGATCCGAACGTATTTGATGATAGAAAAAGATTTGAAAAAGAATTAATACACAAAGTCGTAAACCTTTCCAAAATAGACTTTCTGAAAATCTTCTCGATTTTTAACATTAAGTCTTTACTACAAGAAGAGGCTGTAGTTAAACCCTTGGTAAAAGAGTCGTCATTAACTACATGGAGGAAGCATCATTCCAAAGTTATCGTTATTGGTGCTTCTACAGGTGGTCCAAGAGCAATTTCAATGATTCTATCAATGCTTCCGTCAAATTTTCCTCCTATTCTTGTTATTCAGCATATGCCGGAAGGCATGGTCGAACCATGGGTAAGTAGATTACGTAAAATGTACACTAACTTAAAGATTCGTGTCGCGAAGGGTGGAGCTTTATTAAAACCTAATCGCATTTACATAGCACCTGCGGGTAAGCATTGTTATGTTAACCAAGAAAAGAAAATAGAGTTAAGAGGCGGAAAAAAGGTCAATTTTGTTATTCCAGCTGCGGATGTAACCTTTGAATCTGCTGCGAAAGTATATGGGAAGAATACATTGGGAGTTGTACTTACTGGTATGGGACAGGATGGATGTAACGGGGCTGAATTTATCAAAAATCAAGGTGGCAAGATCATTGCAGAGGATGAATCAACTAGTGTAATCTCTTCAATGCCCAAGGCAATAGTTGAAGCTGATCTCGCGGATCGAATATCTCCGTTGAATAAAATACCACATGTAATACAAGGAATTGGCTGGATCTGATATCAAAACCACGTAATACGACTTCTATCCCCCTTGAACATTAAAACCGTTTTAAAGAGGAGGGGAAATATTGGAAAAAGAAAAATATCATAATTTCCTATAATAGATTATTCTCAATCCTTCTTTTGATAGATTCTATTACCAACATCTGTATTTTCAAATAAATTTTTAACTTGTGGTGAAACGAGTTCGCATTTCCCGAGTACCAGATAACCTTTCGGTTTCAAAACGGAATGAAATCGTTGGAAAAGGGTTTTGCCTTGTTGCCTTGAAAAATAGATCAACACATTTCTGCACATGATTAAGTCAAAATCACGTGTTAGAGGTTGGGTTCGAAGATCGTGCCATTTAAAAGTTACGGCACTTTTGATAAGTGGAGATAATTCATACACTTCTCGATTAGTAACTTTAAAATATAATTGAATTTGAGACGGATCCATCTCATCGAGATATTCTTTTGAATATATTCCCTTAATTGCTTGGTTTAGGAAATCCTGTGAAAGATCAGTTGCAAGAATCTGGACTTTGTTAAGAAGGGATTTTGGATTTATTTTATTTAACATCATAGCGATACTATAGGGTTCTGGACCGACTGCGCAACCAGCACTCCAAATTCGTACTTTTCTTCCTTTATTCTTGAATATTTTAGGGAGAATGTCCCGTTCTAGCTGTGAGAATAGTTCTCTATCACGGAAAAATCGAGTCACATTTACTGAAAGGCAATCAACAAGTGAATTGATTTCTTTGGGATTGGTTTCAAGGAATTTCCGATATTCCCTGAAAGACTCCGCATTAGCTTTTCTCATTCGAATTTGTAAACGTCTGAGAAAGTAATTTCGTTTATAGGCTTGAAAATTAACATTTTTCTTAGAAAGAAAATCCAAAATAGAAGGGATATTCTGCGGATCAGATGGTTCTTTGAATTCAAAGTAATCTCGAATGTGAGAAAGATCCGTTCTTTTCGTTTTGTTCAGAATCTTCTTTTTTTTAGTATTTGTTGTACAGACAGGGATAATTTTTTTGTGTTGTCTTAGGGGAGCAAGTAACTGATTAACCTTATGGGTCTCTTTTTCTAACCATTGAAACATTCTATCCTGTGCATCTTTATTATTGGATATCTGGTCTAATAACTCTACATAACTTTTAAAACCCATTCTTCTCCTAATAAATGGTAATCTATTTGTAATTCTTTCCTTTTCTTTACTAAAATATTCAGGTTTTTTTTGAAAAAGATATTTTAGTAGCTCCTCAAGACCTTCATCTGATTCCAAGCTGATGGAAAACTTCTTAAAATAATTGTGCATGTTTCCTTTTCCTTAATAATTATCAGATTGTTATGAAACTCTCATAAAATAACTGGAAGCTCACCTGATGGTGTAATGACTAGTACATATTCTCTCACACTAAAATGGACTGACATTCCTTTATCTCCACCTGTGTAGTACTTCTTTAAATGAATATCATTTGTCTTCAGAAGCCTCTTCACAGCATCAATATTGTTTTTACCTATTTCTAATAATCCAGAATTGCCATTGAACATCTTCGCTCCACCAACCATTTTAGCAATGAAATCTTTCCTTTCGTATCCTAATTTCGCTAATTTAGAGATCATTCTCGGAACAGCCTCATTTGCATACTTTGCTGGACCCCAATTTCTTTTATTTTTGTGATCTTTGTTTTTATCTCCATAATTTTTGGGGGTTTGAGACAACATGATATGTGCCATAACCGCGCATCGTTTAGAAATCTTCTCTATAGTTGGATAGATGACTAGCCCAATACAAGAACCAAGTGATGAAATCTTAAGAAATTCTCCAGAATATCCAGTCTTTATCTCCCCTATCCCAACATAAATTGCTTCTGAAAAAGATGGTTTATCAGAAAAAGCTCGTAATCTTCTCACAATCCAGTTTCCTCTTTAATCTCACTTCTGATATATCTTCACTACTCTTCTCCAAACAGAGCTCTCATGAATTTATCAAACGTATCGAGATGAGGGATAATAGCCAAATCTACTGTTATGTTCCTTTCTGAAGTGAAAACATCACATTCAATAAACAAAACTGAGGATACATCATTTCTAATATCATTTAATTCATGTTCAGAACAAGACATAAGACTTCCAATGCGAAGTTTGGGAGGTGAGGGGAAAGAATTAGCTTTTAAGAAATAGTTTAGAGCTTCCACGTACTTTAATAGGAGGATTGAACCAGTTTCCTTGATTAAAGAGCGAAACAGAGGAGGTAGCTCGATAATAGAATCTATTTCAGTTTCAGGGTTTGTGGTCATTAAGCTAATTATTTTTCGGACACTTTCTTCATCAAAAAAAATTAGGAGAGAATATAGCAAGTCACTAACTGTATTCAGAGAGATAATTGCGATTTTTTCATCGATTGGCATTTCAATTATTTCGGGAATATCCTGGAGTTGTCGGACTGCAACTTTTGGTATGCTCATGTACGTTGATCGGTTTAAAAATTGCGTAAGTGCAATCGCTGAATGACCAGCACCTATATTTCCTACTTCTTGAAGGGCATCAAGATGGAAATCTGATAGCGCATCATACTGAAATTTACTCTTAGGCAACAGTTTTAACCTCCAAGAAAGTCATTGGATCAATTATTAAGACAACTTTTCCTCCTTCTAATACAGTCGCGCCAGAGAACGCTCCAACTTGACCAAGGAAGTTTTGAATGGGTTTCATAACGACATCACGTTCTCCTAGCAGTTCATTGACAAGAAATCCTAAGCTTCTATTTCCTTTCCTCCATAAAACAACGATTTCCTTTTGAAGATTTGCTGGTTGCTCCATCTCTAGAGTTGAGTTTGCTTGTGAAGAATGAAACTTCATCCTTTCACGCAGGTCGACTAAAGGAACGGAAGAACCATCAATAATGATCGATTTAGATGAAGCTTCAGAGTTAACAAGGATTTTTTTGGTGGAAACGGAGAGTATTTGTTCAATATTAGCCATGGGAATTGCAAATTGGTGCTTTTTGACAGATAACATGAGGACTTTGGTAATAGCGACCGAAATCGGAATGATTAGTCGAAAAACTGTATATTTTCCTGGTTCAGACTCAATTTCTATATTTCCCCCAATTGCTTCCATTGTCCCTTTCACAACATTTAATCCTATCCCTCTACCAGAAACTTCTGTTGTTTCGTCAGCAGAAGATAAATACTTGTCAAAAAGTAAATTATGAATATCTTCACGATTTAACAATACCCCAGGTTCAATAATTCCTTTCTCCTCCGCTTTATCCCGAATTTTTTCATAATCAACACCACGTCCATTATCCTTTACTTCGATGATAATATCAGATCGTTCGTGAGTAACTGAAAGCCTAATGGTTCCCATTGGATCTTTATTTCTTTTAGTACGTTCATCAGGAAGTTCTATTCCGTGACTGAGAGCATTTCGGAGAAGATGATTAAGTGGATCAACCAACTGTTCTATGACAGACCGATCTACTCCAATGTGTCTGCCTGAAATGATAAAATCAACATGTTTCCCTTCTTTTTGACTTAAATCACGAATCATTCTTGGAAATCGAGTGAGAATGGTTTCCAAAGGAACTAGGCGCATTCGTATAACTAAATCTTGGATATTGGCAATAGTCCGTTCAAAGCTAGCTAAATTTTCCTTAAATGACCTAGAATAAGCTTGGTATTCTCCAATCTCCCTAATAAATTGGCCTGAAACCACTAGATCTCCTAGTAATTGAATAATCTGATCTAAATCCTGAAGATTGACTCTAACTGTCAGATCTTCTTGAGTTTCCTCTGATTTTAATCCCCTTTCCTTTGCAGAAACTGATTCTAAAATCCGTGATAATTGCACGGATATTACATCTTGAGACTCTTCGACGAGTTTAGTGATCGTTTCTTCTTCCTCTTGAGTAGTTATTTCAATGATTAACTCCTTAAAGGACGATCCTGCTTGTATTTCTTCTAATGGAGGTGTTGTTCGAGTTATCGTTGCTTTTTCTCGAATCTTTTTGATGAGAACTAAACTTCTTGCACTAACTACTTTACAGTCAGGACTATACAAAGTCCTAATTCGCAGTTTACTTCCCAAATTTATGATAAACTCGTCAATGGAAGATAATTGTTGGGTTAACTCATCAAAACTAAGCAATTCAGGTGTCTTCCCCCCTTTTAAAGATTGGGCAAATTTGTCAATATGGTCTGTGTATTGAAATAATAGAGGAATTACCTTGCTCATTTCAGCACTATCCATACTTGTGACCAAATTTTCCATACTATGTGTTATGGTGCTGATCTTCGGATATCCTGAGAGCGAGAAAAGGCCTTTGAGATTATGTAGGGTTCTTAGAATGTCATCATATGCTTCCTTTTTCGTTAAATCTTTTTCTAGTTGTAATAAACCAGAGTTTAATTCCTCAATTCTTTCTGTTAGCTCTAAAATCATAACTTTCCGAAATTCTTCTGATTCGAATTCACTCATTATTTCACCACACGGTTTATATTAAATCTCACGTTCAAGAATTACTGTTAAACGTCCTGAAAAACTCATACTAGAGCGCCTTCGATAGCTTGCACTAGCTGGTCTACCTTGAATGGTTTAATGACAAAATCCTTAGCACCAATTTTCAAAGCTTGTCGAACAAGGGGTTCATGCCCTAATGCGGTAACTACCACAATATTTGCATTTGGATCCATTTCGATAATTTCCTTAACTGCCATTAATCCGTTCATTTTCGGCATTACAACATCCATAGTTACAACATTAGGTAGATTTTGCTTATACATTTCAATTGCTTCTATTCCTGTTTCAGCTTCGGCAATGATCGTATGACCGTGCTTTTTCAAAATTTTTCGAATCATTAACCGTAGGTATTTCGAATCATCGACAATCAATACTTTTGCCATTGTAGTTCAATCCTCTTTTTTATTTGTATTATTTCTTATTTGCTTTAAAAAGATGTCAAAATCTATATTATCTATATTATTAAATATATTACCTAGCAATTTATTTTCAATAATGTATATTAGTGGTTCTTTCTCAGTAGAAAACGATTTCCTGCATGCCTTTTTTCCCTCCAAAAACATACCAACCTCCTCACAGGGGATTATCTCCTCCTTGAATATGGTAATAACACCTTCAACATCTGCTACAGGAACAAAAAATGAGTGATTTTGATATTTAAGTAATAAGAAGTAATTATTATTGCAATGGTTGACTTCATTTTCAGAATTCAGAATTAATGCAGCTAAATCAATCACAGGAAAAAGGTCTTCGTTGATTGATGCGATACCGATAATCGGTTGATGTTTAGAATCGACATTTTGCCAGTTTAATGAGGCAAAAATCCTTTTTACATAACTTATGTCTATTGAAAGTGCATATTCTCGTAACTTAAAGACGAAATAATCTAAACGAATCCCCTCATGGTGATAAAATAGCAATAACTCTAATTCTTGTCGTTTGGCTTGGATCCCCCTGAGGAATTCAATTTCATCAGGTAGAAGTGTGGAAGAAAATTCTTGTTTAATATTTTTGAATTTCAGATTTGTCTTTATCAGATTAACAGTTACTTTAAGCAGATCATCTGGGCTTATTGTTAAACCAAGGGTGTTTTGGTAAGAGAAAAATCCCGAAATAATTGGTGTAAGAGCTTTCGCCGATAATCCCATTTCTGTTTGATAAGCCTCAAATTTATCGCTTGGAACTCTATTTAAGACCTTATCTACAAGGAAAACGTACTCTGAATCACTCTTAGGGTCATAAACAAGTATCCCGACCGTTTTTTGTGAATTGATTACGTTTTCCTTGGCTCCTCTCAAAATGATGTTAAAATCAATTATTGGTACGATATTCGTGTGGATTGCTGCTCCTTTTATTGCATTGTGATCAAATTCTTTTAGAAGAAACGAATGCTGATCGATAACTTGAACAACATTTTCTGATTCTAGAAAGAAAATATAACCTTCATCTTCAAATAGAACTCCCTCTCGTAATGATCCACCAATTTGCAGCAATGAGTCATCTGTCGGATTATCAAAGAAAATAATTTGATTACTATTCTGTTTAAGGAGAGTCGGATTAGCAACAGCTTGGAAAAGATGCTTAACATTTAAAATTGGAATGATTTGTCCCGACTGGTCAAGCTTAACTCCTGTGAAGAAATATTCGGAATCTTGTTTGTCAGTAGGGACCTGAATGAACCGAATATCTTCAGTATTCATGATATCCACTTCACGGATCTCGTCAACAATTAATGCAATTTGCTGTTGCTCTGTCTCAAGAATTAAGACTTCCATGTTTGTAACCAAAGAATCAGAATTCAGTTTTCTATTTATGGAACCAAGATTCAGGACTTCAGCTAAATCAAGCACACCAAGAACGTCTCCACGGAAATTTATAGCTCCAACAATTGCCTTAGAAGAATTAGGTGCTGCAGTAATTTCTACAGCATTAAAAATCTCGATAACTTGGTCATTAGGAATTAATATATTGATATCATGGATAGTAATTAGTGTTGCTGATTGTTTAACTTCACGCCTAGACCCGATCTTTCTTACAATATTCCTATCTGCAGTTTTTATTAATTGGGAAGAGAGCTTGTGTTGCAGTTCTATGTTGGACTCTTCAGGAAGAAAGGAGACCTCTTTAGATCTAAGGAGTGCCTGATTTTTATTTAGAAAATGAGCGTAAGACTGCTCTTGCTCATAAATAACTCGGATTAGAATTTCCTCGAGATTGAGCTGGACAAATATTTGTTCATTCTCGTTTAGAAAGGCTTTTTTGAAGTAAAGATTCTCTTGTTGATTTGAAGGTTGAATTAGGTCTTGAACTAATGACTCTTCGGGTCGCACACTGGATCCTACAACGCTCTCAACTTGAAAGATAACTGTCTTTCCCAGATGTTTGACTACAACGAAATTCGTTTGTACTTTCAGTGTTTTCGACGTTACCTTTGACTTTCCGCCATAAAAAAAAGATTGAAGATTAATAACGGGTACAATTTCTCCCCTAAATGTAGTAGAACCAATAAAAGAGAGTACATTATTGGTGATTGGTGTAATAGTGATGTTTTGTAAAATTTGAATTACAACGGAGTTCAATAAGGCGTACTTGTCTCCTAATAATGTGAAAAGTAGAAAACTCTCATTATTATTGATTTTCTCACCTTTTGATACTATTTTAGAGCCTGAAATCTTTTTCACCAATTTACCAAGTTGTTCTGTTAATTTTTAGTTTCCTTTATTTTATCTTCTTTTTTACCTTTCTGGCTCTTTTTAGCTTCATTTTTTTTCTTCTTCTTCCCGTTCTTTTCTCCAAGATCCACATCTTCAAGGATTTCTTGATCAAACTTATCAATTAACTGATCTTCAGGAAGATTGAGGTGGTTTAGATCAAAACTCTCATCGTCTCCTTCTATCGATAATTCTTTGGATGGTTCATCAGGGTCAGGTAGAGTATATTGATCAAAATCAAAGTCAAAATCTTCTTTGTCTTTTTTCTCTTCTGTCAAAGGTTTTGTGGTAGTAATAAACTCTCCGAGAAAGTCTTCTAAATCTAAAATGAAAACTGTTTTCCTACTGTCTAAAAAACCAATCTGGGATATTAACGAGGAATTTCGTAGTTTTTTTCCATCGAAATGAGTTTCATCTTTGGAAATGAATTCCGTAATTGTGTCAAGACTGTAAATTTGGTCGACAAGAACACCTATATCATGTCCTTTAATTGTCATCAGTAGAACAATATTGCGCCTAGGGTCTGTTTTAGCAGCAAATTCGCTTTCAAGATGATTATCTGTTCCCCAAAGAAGAATAGAAAGATTAAAAATGCTTACAATATAACCACGAAGATTAACAATACCCTCAAGGACTTCTGATGTTCTGGGAAGCTTCAAAATATTCCCAGCTTGGAATACCTCCTTTAAATTTCGCACTTCGAGGCCATATAAATCGTCACTAATTCGGAAGATAAGATATTTATCTTTTTTTTCATTTTCAGTCTGTAAAACGGTCGTCATAATCTATAGCATCCTTTTAATTGTTAAATCGAGAAAAAATTGTGAATAAATTCAATAATTTCTTTTTTTTGTCTTTTTTAATTTCCTGTGTGGTTCCAGAATACTCAGAAGTAAGATAAGTTGAATCGCTTTCTTCCATTGCATACAATTCTTTCTCTACTAGAGCGTCTAAGTCCTGTTCAACTTCTTCCTCATCTATGAATAATGTTGTAGTTTCTAGAACAATATTATCAATGATTTTCCCTAATTCTGGGAAAATTGACGCGTTATGCCCCTCTAATGACGTATCAGTAACTTCAAAGATAATTCCATTATGTATACCAGATTCAGAAATAGGTAATGCTAGCATCATTTGGATCGTTTCAAATATACGTGAACAAAGCTCATTTACGATGTTGACATATTTTTGAGAAGTTATGCTTGTAAATGGAAAATTCCCAACAGTCAGCAGACAAACTAGATCTCTATGGCTCCTTACAAATATCCGAGATCCTTCTTGGACACCAATATCGTTTAACTCCATGTCATTTCCAATCATTTCTCCAAATTGAACAATAGCTGCCATCAATCCTGCGATCAGAGTTGGGTCTTTTCCAGAAGTCTCTTTATAGGCTCTAGAAAAAATCGGAAGACCGCTGCTTTTATTCAAAAGTAGAATCTCCTGAACAGATAGAGTATGGGGTTTGTCCTCTTTCTGGTTCTTATTATTATTCTCAGGGCGTCTTCCATTTGATATCTGTTGCACCTCATTGTCCTCTTCTTCGCCAAGGTCTTAGATTTTCTGTAAGTTCTTAATACTTTTTAATATACCATAACAATATATATTAATTATAATATTCATAATACTATGAATCTCATAAGTATATAAAAATGTTCACAAATAATTAGTCCGCTCATAAAGAAAAAAATAGTAAGAAAAGAGAAGAGAGGATTCCTAAAGCTTAATTCGAGCACAAAAAATCTTTCTTAAAAACGGATTTAAATCAAATCCAACCATATTTACGAAGTAAATGTGGGATATTATGTAATGGTACTATTTCATCGGCTAATTTTCCTACAGCAATTGCCTTTGGCATGGCATAGATAATACTCGTTGATTCATGTTCAGCGAAAATTTTTCCTCCAGCGGCCTTAATTTTCCTTGCTCCTTCAAAACCATCTTTCCCCATTCCTGTAAGCACTATACCAAGGACATTTTCTCCGTATATCTTGGCTGCATCAATAAATGTCACATCAATAGCTGGGATAACATAATTTACCCTTTCATCAATGAATAATTTGAGTATTTTACCTGAATTAATGCCACAATGTTTCCCACCTGGTGCAATGTAAACCTTACTTTGACGCAATTTTTCACCGTTTGTAGGAATCTCAATGTTTAGATGAGAATGTAGAGTCTGCAGCCTTTTTACCCATGGTTCGACCATACCTTCTGGCATATGTTGAATTATTATTATTGGAGGAAAATTCGAGGGAATTTTAGAAAGGATTAGCGAAATTGCTCTTGGACCACCTGTGGAAGCACCAATTATAATTAATAAATCGTTAAAATCTTTTAAAATTCTTTCAGGTTTATCTAACACTAGTGGTTCTTCGATCTCTTCTTCCTTCAAAAAGGATTTAAAGTCAAAACTGGTATAAGCTCGTGTTAGTTCCATATGAGCAAGATGAGTGATTTTATAGATAAGTTCCCTTTCAAACCGCTTAACATCATGTGGAATAGCGGGATCGGGTTTTTTAACATATTCGACAGCTCCTGATTCAAAAGCAGACATACCTAGATTCGAGAGGGAACGAGTCACTTCTTTTTCTGTTAATCCAGAAATCATAATCATAGGTGTTGGGAATCGGTCCATAATATGTCCTATTGTTTCAAAACCATCCATTTCGGGCATTATTGCGTCAACAAGAACGACATCTGACTTATATTTTGGAAGGGCTAGTTTAGCTAAAGCAACTCTACCATTAGGAGCTCCACCAACAACATTTATATTTTTATGACTTTTTGTTAAAAATTCAGAGACTTTCTGTCTAACAACAGCAGAATCATCTACAATGAATACTCTTGCTTCTTTTCTCATGAAATTTATTCCTCTGGTGGGGCACTATTAACTAAAAAAGTGATCTATATTGTCTGTTCTGCCTCGAAGCTACGTTAATTATAGTTAATGTCTCCCTACTAATAAACCTGCTTTTTTGATATGATAGGATATTATTTTATGGAACACTTCTAGTAAGTTATTTGGATGTTAATTCCTAATAATCTGTGAAAATCAAACGATCAAAAGACTCCTGAATATACTGAGAGATTATTGACTAGATCTAATTAAAAGTAAAAAAGAAGGAAAAAAGGGTTTACTTTGATCTTCGCCTGAAGGATATGATTAGAGCCATTGTTGTCAAAAACAGAATAGTAAATAGCCATCCTGGCGCTGAACCTGCGCTTATTGTTACAGTTGGAGGAGCTGAGGTCGTTGTGGTCGTTGTTGTCGTGGTAATAGTTGTTGTAGCTGGAGTCGTTGTGGTTGTCGTGGTCGTTGTGGTTGTCGTACCTTGTTTCTGGATAGAAAATGTACTATCCGAGTCATCAATCTTAATCAAACCTTCTGTGCAAGTAGCGTTGACTCTGATTAATACAGAATTAATACTATCAGCTATCGTTGCAGTATCCCACTGGTAACTAGTTGTTGTAAGTCCTGAGTCTAGCTCTGTCCAGGTACTCCCAGCATTGACCGAATAATATAATATATAATTCACTGAATGGCCCCACGAGTCAGTAGCAGCAGTCCATTGGATTGTAACAGTACCACTCAGGGTTTCACCACCATTAGGATACACTACAGTTGGTAATGAAAGAGTATGGGGAGTGGTTCGAATTGTAAAGGTTGTGTCAGAGACATCATGTGTTATCATACCCTGCGAGCAAGTAGCATTGATCCTGATGATAGAAATAGTGTTATCAGAGATTGAAGTAGTATCCCATGAGAAACTCGTTGTAGTGAGTTCTGAGGCCAATTCTGTCCAGGTATTACCAGTATCACTCGAATAATAAACTGAATAGTTCACAGAATGGTCCCACGAGTCAGCGGCAGCAGTCCATTGGATTGTAATGGTACCACTTAGGGTTTCCCCACCATTAGGATACACGACGGTTGGTAATGAAAGAGAGTGAGGAGTATTTCGAATTGAAAAGGTTGAATCAGAGACGTCTTCTGCTGTTTGACTTTCTGAACATATAACAATAACTTTAATCAAATAACTTGAACCATCAGAAACAGTGCTAGTATCCCAGGAGTATTGAGTACTCGTCAAACTATTAGCTAATTGATTCCATGTATTTCCTCCGTCTAATGAGTAATTGATTGAATAGGTAATAGTATGTCCCCAATAATCGGTTGAAGCTGACCATTGGATGTTGATATTACCATTAAGGATTTCCCCACCGTTGGGATACACAACCGTGGGATTTAGGAGATAATGAATACCAATTGGAGAGCTAGGTATTACTAGAGGATAAGAATCGTTATTATTCGCTGTTCCATCAATTAAGTAGGGAGAATCAACAATACCATCTGTAGGATCAGTATCAGGAGTGGTCCAATCATTCCAGAAGTTATAGATGAATCTGTTATTTGTACCTGCATCGAATACCTGAGAAGTTCCACCCAAATATAGATACCGATTGTTATCAATAAAATTATTCCACTTCACTGTATTATTAACACACCAGATATTCTCTAGATAAATACCATAATAGGCAACATTGTTTGAGATAGTATTGTTGAAAACAGTATTATTGACTGCCATAACGAAATAAATACCATGATGTGAGTTATTATCTATTGTATTATAGAAGAAACTATTGTTAGCAGAGTGTACTTCAATTCCTTTAGTGTTGTGGGATATAGTATTATTGTAACAGGTATTATTATTTGAATCTGTACTCAAGTGGATACCTTGGGCTGTGTTACTGTCAATTGAATTGTTAAAGATTGTATTATTTGTACTCGAACCCCATATCCAAAGGCCAGTACCAATATTATCATGGATGGTGTTACTATTCATTGTATTATTAATAGCCAAGCTTTCTAACTCAATTCCAGTGTCAAGGTTGCTGTAAACAGTATTAAGTGAGATTGTATTATTAATGCACCAATATTGACCAAGTAAAATGCCATCCTGATTTTGGAAAACCAGATTATCGTTGATGCTGTTGTTTTCAGCATAAGCAAGGTAGATTCCCGCTGCATAGTTGTTTGATACCTCATTGTTAGAAAGTAATGTGTTGTGTGTATCCCAGAGATGAAGTCCATCATAACTGTTATTACTAACAATATTGCCAATTAGCGTATTGTCATAGTCACAATGTTCTAATTTAATACCATGAACGGTATTATTGGAGATGACATTGTACGAAATAATGTTTTCGTTGGAAGCATCAAGAAAAACACCACTCTGGGAGTTGTTGTAAATGACATTGAGGGATAAGTTATTTTGGGAGGAGGAGGATAGCACAATGCCATATTCGGTATTATTGTAAATGTTGTTATCTGACACATTATTATCGTCTGAGAAGTACAGTCCAATACCATGCGCATCATTATTATAAATCGTATTACTGGAAAGACTATTATTATGAGTATTAGAATACAGCTGAATGCCATTTTGAGAGTTGTTGTAGATGTTATTGCTAGAAAGGGAGTTAAAACTAGCATTAAAGTCCAGATAAATACCATAAATGTTGCTGTGAATAGTATTGTCAGTAATCGTTCCATGGGTGACGTTGTAAAGATAGATTCCCCTATGATTTCCTATTACACCACTTAATAAGCAGTCTCGAATGATGAAATGCGCTACAGTATTTTGAATATGGATTAAGTGGGTTGTGGAATTAACAATAAAGAAATTTGCTATTTTATAAGGTTTACTGGCAGTTCCATCACCAGGAAAACCTAGAGTGATAAAATCTGAATCGTCTGTGATGTAAATAGGATCATGAGGGATATAAGGATAAGTTCTAGGATATGAATCTTGGTTACTCGCAGTTCCATCAATTAAGTAGGGATTGTCTACAAAACCGTTTAAATTGGTGTCTGGACTGATCCAGTCATTCCAGTAATTGTATGAAAAAGTATTACTTGATCCATTATCAGTTGCTTGAGATGTTCCGCCTAGATTATTGTCAATGAAAATGTTCCAAGAGACGTCATTATTACTAGATGAAGAATT
>JAEOTU010000127.1 GCA_016839665.1 Candidatus Hodarchaeota archaeon | reverse complement strand
TCAATTAATTGGTAATCCTGTATAAGAACAGGACCCCTAGGACCAGCGGTTAGTGTGTTCTGGTTATCTGCCACTGGATTTCCGGCAGTTGTTGTTAAAGTTTTCTCTTTTTTATCCTTCATCTTGATTCTTTCCTTTAGTTATTCACGTAAGAATTGCAGTATAATAAATTATAAATAATGAAAATTATTAAATACTTTGTGTTAATAGATAAACTATATTAATTGATATTCTAAGTCCACTCAGATTTGATATCAAATTAATTTAGATAACAGTTACCTTGCTTTAAACCAAAATTAATTAGTAACTAATAGTAAAGTCTTTACAAACACCCTCAAAATTAGAAAATTCAGAAAAATCCAGCCTTTCGAGTGATTTTCCGAATGAAATATACCAATCAACGCGTGGCTATCTTAGATTTCCTCAAAGATAATCTTAATCATCCTACTGTGGAAGAAATCTTTGAAGAAGTGAAGCAAAAGTTACCTAGAATAACAAAAGCTACTGTTTACAAAAATTTGAAGGTTCTCGCAAATAATGGTCTCACAAAGGAAGTCAATATAAAGGGAGTTTCAAGGTTTGAAGCTAAAATAGAACCACATCATCATATTATATGTCAAACCTGTGGAAAAATTATAGATTTTAAATCAAAAGAATTAATTGATTATGCGTTAAAAACGATTGAGAACCAGAAAGAAATTATAATTGACAGTGCTGAGACTACTTTTTTTGGACATTGTAAGAGTTGTGATTGAGACTAATAACCTACCTGTCGCTAAGGTTTATTTTTAGATTACTTGTAGTCATCGTGACTAGCTTTAAGAAGTAAAAGGAAAAAATGATTTTCCAATGCTGGTTGAGGAATATGTCTAAATCAATTGAATTTGAAAGGTCTGAAACACTGTATCTTTTCTTTTCTTACGATCAAGATGACTTAATCCAAGAATTTGGGAGGATTGGGCTTACCCCAAAGACATATGATGATACTCCCGTTACTAGGACGTTATACATTGGTGCAACTGTCGGCATGAGGCCAGGACTCTCTATTAAAGCAAGGTCTTATTCTCCTGATTGGGCAAAAAACGTTTATCATGTAAAACCTGGTTCAGAATTCGATTTATTAGAGATAAAATTAACCACTGGGCAAACAATTATATCTAGCAGTTTACTAGATACACAAGATGAGAGTGGTGATCTTGTTTTCTCCTTTCAACGTTCTCTAGATGATGCTATACTTAAGAGACGACCCCGACTTAAAAGAAAATCTCGTTTAATGAAAGCTAAAAACCCAGATTTCCCTTTTGAGGGAAAAAAATCTAATAAAATAACATTTAAACAAGTAATTCAAGTTTTGTCTGATTCTAGTGAGCTAGATGAATTTTTGAATCCAAAGTTGCTAAATAATCTCAATGGAAAAGTACGACCTTTATATGGTAAAACCATCCTTCCATATATAGTAACTCAATATGGTCGAATTCATTTTATCCCACAAGAAGATGCTGGAGAATGGAAGGATGTTGTTCGAGTAACAATAGATCCAGGAGTCGAATTTTTCAACTTAGTTCAGAAAGATCCTGATACTTTTGTAGATAAGCCCGAGATGATCGCAGAATCTTTGATGAAAGAGAAACATTCCCGTTTAGAATTAAAAATTGATCCAACAGCTTTGGAAGAGTATCCCAAATTTAAAAATGATTTAAAAGCAATCTTTAAGAAATATGGATTAATGAATAGTATTTCAAAGAAATGGACTGGTTTAAATCTAACTACAAACCTTTATTTGGATCAGCAAAATCTATGGTGTGAAAGAGATAATATCTATTGTACTTTCCCTGTTCATCGATCTTGGTACCGTTTCGGCAGTCCCAGACTTATCTTTTCTAAACTAATCAAGCCCTCTGAGAATTTCGTTCCATATACAGAGGATCTTAAAGTGTTGATAAAAAATATTCATAGCGTTGATGCGGTTCCCCGTTCTTCAGATCTAGAACTCTATGTTTCTTTACAAGCCTCTCGGCTCATTTTTAATTTGCCTCCTGAAATTCAAGTTTATAAGGATGAGGACTCTAAACCAATGTTTTCAGTCATTCAAGAAAAGAAACCTATCCGTGATATACAACTCTATTCAAAAAAGCAACTAGTGGAAATAACAGAAGAACTCCCAATGGATGTTATAGGACATTCTTATTATCGTAGTTTTGGGGGTCTAATTTGTTCTAAAAATACCAATCGGATTTACAAATTTTCAATTGAAAGAAAACGTACGATGATTGATCAACAATTGAAAGCAAAATTTTACTGTAAGTTGCGGTATTTGGGTTCCAAAGCCAAATTGCTACAAGATAATAAAGAAGAGATTATTTCTGATTTTACAGCTTTACATCAGAACTTCAAAGAACCTTTCTCCCAACCAATTGAGCTATATCTGTAATCTTCTCACCTAATCTTATTACTGAATTCAAGCATAACCTCTACTTTACCTGAGTGATCATTGATGTGGGAATGGCGATTTTTTTGTGATTTGGAGAGAGCTTCCACATTTTTTATCAATCAAGAAGAGTTGGAACAGGCAATTAACTTACAAATATCAGAGGTACGTCTAGATAAGTATGTGAACTTAGATACTCCAACATTAGGTTTAAAATTTCGGAATATTCGAAAAAAGACCAAAAAAGCATTGTTTGAGCTAAAAATCTTGATTCGGACTAACTCATGGAAAGCAGAATTCTGGGAAAAACCAATAGAAAGATACACATCTACTCATCCTGCTAAAGAAGTAATCCATAACATACTAAGGAAAGAATCGAATAAATTGGACACAGAATATTTGGAAAAAATCAGGAGGATAATTGACACTTTTTCAAAAAATGATTTGGAATTCATCACCGTTAAGAAACAACGAAAGAAATTCTATCTAAATAATCCAAACAAAGTTGTTAAGACTAAGTTTAAGATCCCCAAAGCATCAACAAAAATTGAACAAACAGTGATCGAATTTAATAAAACGACTTGGAAGACTATATCAATACAATCTTATAATGAACAAACAATCAAAGGGATCCTTGATAACATTGAGATAGATAACCGATACATTATTTCAGGTTATCCAGGTTTCTTGAAAAGACAATCCACAGCTAATAATAATCTTTAAATTCGATAACCGATGGATCAATCCTAAAATCCTTAATTAACGCCTTTTGCTTTGTATCTATTTCAATTCGTTCTAAACTTGGCAATTCTGATAATTCTTCTGGAATTTCTTTAAGAGGATTATGCCGTAAGCCTAATACACGTAGTTTCTGACATTTGTTTATATTTTCTGGTAATTGGGTGATGTTATTTGAGTTCAAGTATAAAAATTCAAGGTTCTCTAGCTTTCTAACATCAAAGGAAAAGGCTTCTATTTCATTATTTGAAAACCAACCCTCCTTTAAATTTGTCATATTTTCTAAGCTTGGCAAAATTTTGATCTTATTATGACTTAAATCGAGTTTCTCTAGTTTTACTAGCTTTGAAAATGATTCTGGAATTTCTGTTAAGAAGTTATTATAACCTCCAAAATCTTTAAGAGATAATATATCGCCTATTCCATCTGGTAACTCTC
>JAEOTU010000126.1 GCA_016839665.1 Candidatus Hodarchaeota archaeon | reverse complement strand
TAGACGGGGATGTTGACCTAGCCACGATTTGTATCCCAGCAAAATTTGTTTTTAATGCAATTCAAGAACTCGCAGCCAAGAATTGTAAATTCCTATCAATTATCACATCAGGTTTCTCAGAAATAGGTAATATAGAAGAGGAAGATAGAATTGTAAAGTTTGCTCATAAAAACGGGATGCGTGTCTTAGGGCCAAACATTTTCGGAATTTATACTTCCAAGTCACCTATGAATGCCACTTTCGGGGCAAAGGAGATAGAGTCCGGTCATGTCGCCATAGTCACACAAAGTGGGGCGTTAGGAGTTGCAATGATTGGTAAAACAGAAACGGAAGGAATCGGACTTTCAGCAATAGTTTCTGTGGGAAATAAATCAGATATAGGTGAAGCTGATCTAATTGAATATCTTATAACAGATGATCAGACAAAAGTCATTCTTCTCTACATTGAAGGCCTTAAGGATGGAGAGAGACTAGTTCAAGTTCTCAGGCGTGCTACAAAAATAAAGCCTATAATCATCATCAAATCAGGACGATCAAAACGGGGTGCGATGGCAGCTGCTTCACACACTGGTTCCTTAGCTGGTGAGGATAATGTTTTCTCAGACGTAATGAATCAGGTAGGAGCTCTTAGAGCCTTGAGCGTTCAAGAAGCCTTGGATTGGGCTAAATTTATATCGATCCAAATAGCTCCCCCAAAGGGCGAGAACGCAGTTATTGTTACGAATGGTGGTGGAATCGGAGTTCTGGCAACAGATGCTTGTGAAATGTATCGAGTTAGTCTCTATGATGATCAAGATGTGCTTAAGGAAATCTTCGGACCAGTTACTCCATCTTTTGGCTCAACAAAAAATCCTGTCGATATAACAGGGGGAGCATCCAACGAATTTTATGAACAGGCTCTTCAAGCAGCCATTGATAGCGATGACATTCACTCTATTATTTGTTTAGGATGTGAAACGGCGATTTTCGACGCTACCCAACTTTCTGATGTCGTGAGAAAAAAGTACATTGGAAATAAACCCGAAAAACCATTAATTTTTTCATTCTTTGGTGGATCTGATTTTGAAAAAGGTCTTTTCTCTCTAAAAGGATTAGGAGTTCCAATTTTCCCTGACGTATATCAAGCAGTATCTTGTCTCGGTGCAGTGTATTCGAATTATCGTACCTTGACCAAAGCAGAAGATTTTTCGAGGATGGATGAACCAGAGGTAGATATTGATATTACCACGATTCAGGAAGTTATCAGCGAGGTTAGAAAGAAAGAACGGACGTTCCTATTAGTTCCAGAAGCTATGCGGGTAATGGAAGCTGCTGGAATTCCTATGCCCAAGAGTTATGTTGCGAAAAACCTTGAAGAGGCTATTCAGTATGCAGAAAAAATTGGATATCCAGTAGTTTTGAAAATTGTGTCAAAGGATATAATTCATAAATCAGACGCGGGGGGCGTGGCTCTAAATCTTGAAACAAGAGAAGAAGTGATTGATGCTTACGAGGCTATCATACGTAGTTGTCTATCATATAAACCTGACGCTGAAATTCAAGGTGTCGAATTAGTAACCATGATAAGAATGGATGAAGCAATTGAAACCATTATCGGAGCCCGAATAGACGCAACTTTTGGTCCAACAGTTATGTTCGGTCTAGGTGGTATCTATGTCGAAGTGCTGAAGGACGTTGCATTTAGAGCTGTACCGCTTACTTGGAGGGATGCAAACGAAATGGTGAAACAGATACGATCATATCCTCTACTATTAGGTGTACGTGGGGAAGCACGGAAGGACATCGAAGGTTGCGTTGAGGTAGTTATGAGACTAAGCAAAGTAATTCAATCTGTTCATGATATTAGCGATATTGAAATAAATCCTTGTTTAATATTTGAAAAAGGAAAAGGTGTATTGTGTGTGGACGCACGCATTCTACTCACCCCCCCTCAAAAAGAAGAGGTAATCTAAATGGAAAAAATAGTTATTGCAAGTGCATGTAAAGAAGTTGGTAAAACTAGCTTAATCATTGGATTAACCAAAGCCATGAATAAAAATATCGGATACTTAAAACCCTTTGGAGATCGCCTTCTATACCAGAAGAAACGTCTTTGGGACTACGATTCTGCATTGGTAACAAACGTTTTAGAATTAGAAGAAAGTCCAGAAAATATTTCAATAGGCTTTGCGCACTCTAAACTTCGTTTTATGTATGATGAAGCATCAACGAAAGAAAAGCTGAATGAAATTATAGATAAAGTAAGTAAAGATAAGGATGTTATCTTTATTGAAGGAGGTAAGAACCTCAATTATGGTTTTTCAGTCTATCTCGATCCTTTGACCGTGGCCAGAAGTACAGGCGCAAAATTGTTATTAGTAGTTAGTGGTCCAGATGAAACGATCATTGATGAAATCACTTTTCTAACGAGGTGTGTCAATACAGAAAATATTGAATTGATGGGTGTTATTGTTAACAAGGTTAAAGATGTTGATAATTTCAAAGATCTCTACTTAGATACATTTAAAGAATTGGGTGTGAAGGTCCTTGGTATCATCCCTTACAGAAAGGAACTGACCCATGTCTCCATGGATTTTATAAATCAGAATATTTTTGCCAAAGTACTTGCTGGGGAAAAGGGGCTAAACAATAAGGTTGAACATATTTTCGTTGGTGCAATGTCAGCTGCTCAAGTGGTTAAGAGACCACTCTGGTCACTTGAAAATAAATTAATAATCACTCCTGGTGATCGTGTTGATATGATCACAGCTGCTTTGGAGTCATCTACGGCTGGTATTATTCTGACTAACAACATCCTACCAGAGGATCCTATCATTGAATCAAAAGCTAATATGGCAAATATTCCCCTATTATTAGTTTCTGGAGATACCTTTGCCACTGCAAAGCAGATAGATGACATGGAAATAACATTTACTAAGGATGAAACAGGAAAAATAGATCTTTTGGAGAAACTAGCTAAAGAGCATATTGATCTAAGTGTCTTCTAAATTGCTTCCTTTCTTAATCACTGTGTTCAAGAGCGGAGTGTAGAATATAGATTCTTTAAACTCTGTTTTAACGCTTCTTCTGACCTTTTGAGATTAGTAATGTCCGTTCCAGAGCTTAAGATACCACTTACTTCTCCAGAATCATCAGTAATAACCCTATGACGCCATGAAATGATTCTTTCTTCGCTACTTTTGGTTTTTATAGCACTTTCTACATGTTCAACAGATTTTATTTCACCAGTGATTAATTTATCAAAAATTACTTGTGCTTTGGCTCTTTCATGCTTTGGTACAAAGATATCAGAAAAGATATTACCAACAATTTCCTCTTCTTCATACCCTAGGATCTCGCAACCTTTTTTATTGACAAGAGTGACTCTTCCAGCAGTATCGACTGCAATAATTGCCACGCCAACAATATCAAGATACATTTGGGCAATCTCATTCCCCTTTTTAATTTCACTTTCCATTTTGTCGAATAATGCCTGAAATCTGTTTTCACTTGCTATCAACAAGTCTTTAAATCTTTTATCGCTCTCTCCAAATTCATCTCTGACTTCCTCACGATCTGAAATATCTTTAAACGTTACAACGATCCCACCAATTTGATTTTTCTCGTTGAAAATAGGAGAACTTATAAAATCAACTGGAACTGACTCTCCATCTTTCTTCCGAAATTTCTCATCACTAGCAGTAGAAACACTACCATCTAATAGAGGCGTACACGCACGGCATTGTTCATGACTGCTTTCAGTAGTGTTTGAATAATGGATAAGTGGATGGATTTTTTTTCCTTTTAATTCTTCAATCTCATATCCAAGGATTTTTGCAGCAGAAGCATTAACGTAAATAACGTCTCCATCAACATTTAAACTATAAATCCCTTCACCTGTTGAATTTAGAATATTTTCCAATCGTCGTAACCGAACGTTCCCAATTGTTGATTGTTTTTCAAATACCTGTTTTTGCTCAACTTGTTTAGATATATCGGTAAAAATTGTGACAAAATAATCCTTCATGGGGCAAAATACGAGGATTGAAAACCATTTTTTTAATTGCGCAGAATATTGCTCAAGAGTAACAGATTCTTCGTTTAATGCGACTTTACCATAAATTTCAATCCAATCTTCAAGATATTTGTCAATCCCTGGTAGGGCTTCTGTGACTCGTTTTCCGATGATCGTTTCTCTTTTAAGACCAAGCATCTCCTCATATGCTTTATTGAACTCCAAAAATATGAAGTC
>JAEOTU010000014.1 GCA_016839665.1 Candidatus Hodarchaeota archaeon | reverse complement strand
GTTGTGGAGGAAGCCTTGTCTTGAAAGAAGTGGACGTCGTTGTAGGTATATTGCTGAAGGAGAACAAGTTTCTTGTTGAACATCGAAGTCCAAATGAAGATGTTGATCCAGACATTTTCTGTTTGCCCGGAGGACATGTTAAACTAAATGAAAGTAAGGAAGGCGCTTTGAAGAGAGAGATGCGAGAAGAATTAGGGATTGAAGTTGAAGAGACAAAATTTGTCTGCAGTAACTTCTATGTTGCTAGTAATGGTGAAAAACAAAACGCGTATTGCTATTTGATAACGAAGTACGAAGGGACACCTATCAGTAGATCGGCTGAGAAGATTTTTTGGGAAGATAATATTAAAAATTTGAGTTTAGAAGTGGACAGGAATACTATACATAGATTGAGAACTTTAAACATTGAGTAGGTGTCAAAATCGCTAATTTAGCGTTTTACAGAGAAGTGGCTTAAGGATTTCGTCGATATCAAACTATTTATCTTGCAGTTCGGAGATTAGCTAATCGGTTTACTTGAGTAATCTAATTCGAAGACTTGGAGAAGATCTACTAAAAGAAGGAAAAAACGTTAGGTTCAAGAATGAAAGGAAGAAGTTCCTCGAATTCGTTGAAACATTAGCTGCAAGATTTCCTAATGGCGTATCAGATGATAGGACTTTAATGGAGCCTTTCAGATCTGTTGCTTTCTTGGTTGTGGTTGGGCAGAGACCGATAACATCTATTCTTGTGCTTCAAATATTGCTTAGCACTGGAAGACGACCTCTCAATGGAAAGGAGGTTGGTGAGAGGTTGGCAGAAGAACTTAAAGTGTCTCCGCTGCTAACGACGAAAGGTGGTAATTATCAGGATAGAGTAGGGGATCTCATTTCAGCTTTTGTAAAGATTGGGATCTTGGAGTCAGTAGTTTCAGAGTCAGGAGGTTCTGAAGGGAATGGATTTCGAATTTGTAAGTCTGCGATAGCTGAAGTTGAAGCTTTTGTTAGTTGTTTTAAGTCAAAGAAGGGTGTTCTTCGAGGTCTTAAACCCTCAAAGCTTGAGGAACAATTTAAGGTAAGATTTGACCGAAGACTGAAGTATGTTATAAAGTCTGGAACCGAAGAGAGACAGAAGTTTAGTATTGGAAAAATCATGAAATCGTTGCTTGGTCCTAAGGTAGATATTTCATTTGAAACTTCCATTCGTGTTATTGAGGAAATAGAATCTAAGCTGAAGACAGGTATGAATACATTGGATATTCAGTCAATGTTGTATAACGTGATAAAGAAGCACGATGAGAAAGCTGCAGAGAGTTATAGACTGACCTACCCAGAAATTATGACTGTGGTGCTGAGTGATGGTAGAAAGGAAATTGTGAACTATAGATTGGTTAAGACGTTGATCGATAAAGAAGTGAAGTTTAAGTTGACTAGCAACGTTTCAAATCAATTTGCTAAAACAGTGTATAACGTGATTACGAGGAATCCGAACAATTATCAAAATGAATCTGCAGTTAGAGAATATATAAACGCACTAGTACGTTCGGAATGTATACTTGTAAGATCAGATACGCGTTTTGTAAGGGAGCAACTTGAAGGTGCAGTCTTAGCATTGGATGGGTGTAGAAATTCTTTGCAATCTAATGAAGTTGATCCTGCACGTGATCTTTTTAAGCAGTTCATCGAGCAAATATCGCTTGTAGCGCTTGTCGAGTTTGGTTATCTTCCGTTTAAAGATTCTAGACAGAATATTGATCTTATATCCAGCTTGTTGAAGCAGGAGGATGTAAAAAAGGATCTTATAAACGAACTTAAGCTAACTGAAGAGGATTTACATCATTTTCAGCGAATAAGATTTCTGATGCAGATGAAAGATGGTGCAGGAAGGAGGGCTTTTGAGAATTTAGTTAATGAAAGCGATAGATTAATTGTCCTCTGCAATGAAACCTTGAAAACCTTCCCCCTCCGATTTAAACATGAACCTGTGGCAGCTGATAGCTCAGAAACGATTCCACCGCGTTATGTTGTCACGGGATATAAAGATCTTGATGACATGATGTTTGGTGGAATACCAGGAAGGTATGCGGTTTTACTAACTTCCCCCTCTTGTGATGAGAAGAATTTGTTGATAGAAACATTTCTTAAAACTGGAATTGAAGAGAAGGAAAATGTCTTTTACATCACAGTAGATGCTAAAAGTGTAGAATTCCTTGCGCAGGAGTATCCGTCTAACCTTTATCTTTTTATTTGTAACCCAGAAGCTGATGCAATCATTAGAAGCCAAGCGAATGTGTTTAAAATTAAAGGGGTGGAGAACCTTACCGAGATCGACATCGCTCTCACATCTGCACTTCGTAAGATAACTAAGACAGCCAATAAACCGAGTAGAGCATGTATTGAAATAGTTTCAGATGTTTTGCTTCAACACCGTGCAGTTTCTACAAGAAGGTGGTTGACAGCTTTAATTCCAAAATTAAAGTCTAGTGGGTTCACAACCTTAGCAGTAGTAAACCCTCACATGCATTCATCACAGGAAGTCCAAGCAATTTTTGACTTGTTTCAAGGGGAGATCCAGATATACAGAAGGAAAACTGAGAAAGGGCTAAAACGATTTCTGAGAATTGAGAAAATGTATAATCAAGAGTATTCGGAAGAAGAGCTATCCCTTAAAAAGGACAGAATACAGAAGTGACTCCAATAAGCGATTTGTTTAGATTTCTTAGGTTGACTTTTTTCGTTGCCATAAGAGCATCGGCAGTGTTGAAATGATAAGTAATGATAATATTGTCCATGATGGAAATTCTGGTATTATTGGGTCAAATTCTCCATAATGACGTGCCATCGCTACGAGATCGTATAGATTTATGAATCTATAAGATTCAGCTATGTCGCAGCGTGAATCCCAATTTTAATCTGATGAGTTGCTTTTCTAAGCATCAAGGCAAAGATTCACATCATCCATATTCACTTTGAGGTCTTGGTTAATATCAGCAGGTTTCCACCAAGAATAAGAGGGAAGAATTATTCCTACCAAACTCAATGTGACGATGAGTAAAACTAAAGCGTAACGTTTCATTCTCATGTGCCACCTCCCACTCTTTTCAGATCATATTTCAAATATAGTGTTTACCTTTTCAAAGTTGTGCAAAATTACTGATATTGGTAGCTAGCTCTTCTAAGAAGAGCGGTTTTAACTTTCCTTATCAACTATACGCATATTTCTACTCTCTTTTTGAAAAAATCTAGCGGATACAAGTATGGTTTCATGTGTGAGTTGTGAACTCTTTTCTGTATGGGAAGAGTGTTGGGGATCCTCCCGTATGCAAGAAAACAATGTTATCGTCCTTTCTGTATTGATCATGCTTTATGAAGTCGATGAGTCCAGCCATGGCTCTTCCAGTATAGATTGGATCAAGCAGTATTCCCTCGGTTTTAGCGACAAGTT
>JAEOTU010000125.1 GCA_016839665.1 Candidatus Hodarchaeota archaeon | reverse complement strand
GATGATTTCATTTATGAAATAAACACAGAAAAAAGAACCACTTGTTCGATTGAAAGAAGCTATTTTCCCTTTGTCACGAACTCTTTTGCTTCTTGAGCATATTTAATCCATTCCTCACTAGAAGTTGGTGGAATGATAATCCATTCTTTCATTGTTTTCCCCGTTCCAGGATCGTAGGAGAGGCCGTCTCCTGAAGTAATTAGCTCTTCAACGCGTTCCTTAGGAAGTTTCGCAACAAAATTCCCTTTACTTAGCATAACAAACATCTTTCTCTTGCTTTTTAGCGATTGTCCTTGTTTCTGAACGTCTTTCATTGATAAAAAGTGTTTTTTTACTTTTGAGAATAATTGTTCTTCTGACATGTTGGATCACATTCTTTTTCAAAGGTCTGATGATCGTTCTTAAAGTAGCTTTATTTCATTTTTTTCGATTATTTCGTTCGGGAATTAGGCTTAACCGACCAAAATAATCATTAAATCAAAATTAAATTCCTTTAATAGGCATCTCCAACCGTTTGTTTCCTAAAAATAGTTTGATAGATTGGTTGGGGACTTAATTTCCTTAATTTTTGTCCTATACTGGTTAATGCTTCTTTTAAGTTGACCCCTGATTGTGCTGAAGTTAAAAAATATGGAATTTCGGAATTTTGTGTTTGCTGACTTATCTTTGAGATAATCTCTACAATTTCCTGATCATCTACTTGGATTTTTTCTGTTAGATCGCTTTTATTTCCTAAAATAATGAATGGTACTTCATGATCAAGATTTGAGAGGATTTCTGTTACCCATTTTTGTAAATTGTGTAAAGAGGAGCGTCTTGTTCGATCAAAGACTAGTATTGCTCCATGGGAGCCACGATAGAAAGCTGAACGTACAAATTCAAACCGTTGTTGGCCTGCAAGATCCCAGAATTGGAATTTGATCATTTTGTCGGCTATTAATTGCTCATAAGTCGCAATTTGACATCCAATTGTCACTTTATAATTGGTCTGAAATCCTTGACCTAAATAACTGTTAATGATCGAGGTTTTCCCTACTCCACCGTCACCGCAGATGGAAACCTTGTATAACGAGCCATTATTGTTGTCAAACTCTATCATAGTTAATTTGTCCATAAAGTGTATTATTTAAGGTCAATATCTTTACTATCTTCAAAACTTTAACTGGAGAATCTCTCCGAGCATCTACGAAAATCACAATTGATTTTTAATGAATCTTTCTAGAACATTGATTCCAACACTAGAATTTCACAGATTTTACCATCATCATCCATTGCATTATACTTAATTACTTTTTACGACATATTCTCATTAATCTATTCGATTCTTTTCTCAAGAATTTCGAAAAATGTAGAAAAAATCCGTTTTTCTTATCGGTATTTTTAAAATAGTGTCAATCCAATTCTTTAAGTGATGGCTGCATTAAAATCTCTTATTAGTTGGCAAGCAGTACTTATAGTAGGGATTATAGGAGTAGGGGGTCTTTTTGGGCTTATTTTGATCTTAAATGAGGTCGCTCCTATTGACAATCCAAACGAACCTAACATCACTCCGCCTTCTACACCTGATGTGCCATCAAATACCACACCTCAAGAATCCAATACAATTGGTGTCTATGCTGTTGGGGTCTTCACATACAATCCAGCTGAAATCAGCACAGTAAGGCCAGATATCTTTAATCCAGGCTATTTTTCGATCTTTGATATTCTAGTCCATCTATCAAATAAATCGGAGTTCAATATGAGTTATCATTTTGATGAAACAATGAATTCTAATGCCATCGATTCGATCAATGGAGTGGAGAACTGGTGGTACGAGGCTTGGTATTCAGGAGGCTGGAGAGAAGACAATATATTCAGAATGGATCACTTTCCAGTCAAAGATGATATGACGATTGTAGTTTTTCAAACAACCAAAGAAGAACTTAATACTAAATATCAGGAGTTTAGAGAAGAAATCAATCGAAAACAATCACACAATGGTTCTGTGATCATTCCAAGGGTGATAATTATTGGAAAAACGCTGAATAATAGCCATGATTTCTATAATGTGACCGTATCTTCTCACAATTTAAGAAATGATGTATTTGTGAATGGAACCATTACAGCTATTGATATCATCATCTCTTTGGCTGATCAAGGTGAAATTGCGTACACACTAAAATGGTATGAACAAATTGGCAGAGCTAAGGTGGTTAAGAACTATTGGGTAGAAGCAATTAATCAAGATCGTGCACGTGGTTTTTGTGGCTTTGTGTATGAAACTGGCCCCGAAGGCTTCAGGAGTCAAAACCATATCCATATTCCGTCTGATATAAGGGTAATAAACTCTCCTGAATATGCCTACTGGTTCTGGATAGAATTAGGATCATGTGGGCCTTGAAGGGAGTCATTCATTAGAGGTAGTCTTAAACAACTGGAAATTTACTTTTAAACTACTAGCTCAAGATACCAAAAAAACCGTGATTTAGATAATCTAGTCTAGTACAACTTTCTCTCCTTATTCCTCAAATGGATATTATGGATTCTATTACGATAGTGAGGGGCATCACGTACTTCATCAGGTATACAAATCCATCAGATTTAATGAACTCAGGATTCTTTAGTTTTAATAAGAATTCTTTATCGAAAAAGATGAAAAATGAGAAAAAATGTAGATTACACTTAAAACCAAACAAGAAAATCCTTAGATAGAACCAAAATCTACTTTTAAGAAGTAATAAATGACGAATGGAACAGTTTTTTTATCTCTTTTCTTTTAAGAGTCTTGAAATTTGAAATCGTTGGCACATTTTGCTTTTTTTGTTGTGGTTAGGGTTCTATTCGTATAGAAAAAGAAGTGTAAAACATGTCAAGTTATAGTTCAGAAGAAACACATGACGTTAAAATCGAAAGCGTCAAACCCCTTGAAAAACGCTTAAATGTCGTTTTCATGGTTACAGGGAGAAGTGAAGAACGTGAGATCAATAAAAGAACAGGTGAAACCCACAGAGTATGTGATTTCACTGTTGCTGATGAGACTGCGATCATCACTCTAACTCTTTGGAATGAAGATATTGATGCCGTAAAAGAGGAGCAAGTATATAAATTATCAAATGGCTTTGCTAATGTATTTCAAAATTCTCTTCGATTGTCTAAAGGTAAGTTTGGAAGCATAGCTGAAGATTCAACAGTTTTTGAGGATATAAACTCAGAGAATGATCGATCTGCGGCACACGTGGATGATCCTCGAAGGCAATCATACGGAAATAGAGGAGGAGGAGGTTATGGGTCACAAAGATCATACGGAAGTGACCGTTCCTCTGGAGGATATGACAATCAGCGTTCAAACAATCGTTCTCGCTGGTAAATAAGGTTCGATTTTCAAAAAATTCAATTGGAGACATCTAAACTCGAATACCACAAATTCGATGAAAGTCATCAAAGGTTGACTTAGGTAGGAACGGATAAATGTCTCCTTTTCTCTATTTTCTCAAAAAAATCAGGAAAAAAGAGGAATCCTTTCAGAGAATTTTTGATTTAATATGATCAAAGAGTGAATGAACATCGTTTTTAGATGAACCTGTACCTAGAACTGTTACTTTTCCTTCGCTAATTGGCCCCACGTTGAACGGTACAACAAAACCTACCTCATCGCCAGGATTATATAGGACATCATCCCAAAGCTTCATGAGATCTTTAAAACACAAACATTTGTGAGGTAAATGAATATTTTCAGTTCTAGCAGCTTTAATAGAACCGTTGCTTTCAAGACGATGGACAAGCTCCCATGGGTACATGGCTCCCGTTACACGTGGATTGCATTCAGCTGCAAACATCCCATTCCTTGTTTCGAAGTAATCAATCCCGAAAGGACCAATAAATCCTTCCATACTTAGATAGTTTGCAATCTTAGAAGAGAATTTCTGTACTTTATTTTCATCAAAGTCAACAGGAAACTCATTTCCGATGTGTGAGGTTTCCTCATCCAGGATTTGGTTTGAAGTTTTTAAGTGGACAGTTTTCCTATCGTTAGAAATAAACCAAACTGATGATGGTTGAGACAAAGAAATATAATATGGTTCTACAAGATAACGATCCTCTAATTGACTGCTAAGGATAATTTCTTTGAGTAAAGATAAATCAATTTTATCAAAAACATAGGTTGTCGATGCTGAAGCACCATATTCTCCTTTTACAATTACTTTACCAGTTTCAGTCATCATTTCTTTAACGAGTTCCAATAAATGGTACATCCCTTTTACTTTTGAATCAACGGTGAAAATAGTGTCTGGAATAACTGGAACTCCAATTTTACGACACAGATTCTTGAAATTAATCTTACTATCAAATTTTTTGACAGTTTCTGTTTTTGCATACATCTCTAATTCTAAGTGACTACTCGCCTGTTGTTCTAATGAACCTCCATAATACGGACTGACTATTGCACTTTCTTTTCTATTTCCTAGCAAAGCTCTGAGTTCATCTTTGACTTGATATTTCATGATTCTTTCAGGCAATGTTTCCTGTGGTTTTCCATTTAAAACAATGATTTTTCTCGAGCCTAGATCAACTTTTTCGAGCCACTGAAGATAACCCCTGTCAGGTGGATATTTTGTTATAACAACGTCCTCTGATCTCGCCACTGAGAGTGCTCTTTCGTATTTATCAATTCCATCGACTTGGGAGATTACTTTTGAGAATTTAGGTAAAGTATTGATGTCGTGCATAAAAACAATTGGAGAGCCCAGGAGTTCGACGAATGATCCTGTCTTTTCAAAAATTAATTCATATTCCAGCATTAAAACTCCTCCTCTATAAATAAGTCAAATAAAAGATCAAAATGGTTTTTGTTTGCTGGATCTTCCAAAAAATTAGTAGCTCTTTGCTCAAAAAACCAAGACATGACATTTTGGATTTGATCTCCCTCTAAAATGTCCAATTTTCCATCTAAGAATTGATGAAAATCAAGATAAGTATCTACTAATCTCTT
>JAEOTU010000124.1 GCA_016839665.1 Candidatus Hodarchaeota archaeon | reverse complement strand
TTTCTGATTTCGTCTGGTGAAAGAATTCCAAATTGAATCTGACTAATTTTTTTAAGCTCAGGTGTCCACATCAGGTAGTCTCCCAGCATTACTTACAGCTAGAGCAAATTAAAGAATTTAGCAAATATTAATGGGTTTTTCAGGAAAGGAACTGGTGAAGAATATGAGAATTGCTTAATTAAGGCGAACCACGAAAATGCTTATGTATTTTAACTAAGGCCAGCCAGAAGTCTGACTTCTTCAGGTGACAAATAAATCGCGAAATTGAAGGAGAAGATTGAAGATCTCAGCATTCAGGCGAAAAAAAAAGTAACATAAAAAGAAAATGTGTGAAACAAAATCAATTAGGAGAGTAGCAAATTGGAAATAGCTCTTGACAAGAAGGAAAGAAATTGGGGAAAAAATAAATGCAGGTGATTCCAATCGCATCAGAGTCTTTGGGAGCTCGAGGATTATCTTCATTTATAACATCTGAAGATCAGAGCATTCTTATTGATCCATCGGTTTCACTTGCTCCGTTTAGAAATGGACATCCTCCACATCTTCAAGAGATAGCTGCATCTTTTCTTTCTCGGTATTATATCATGAAATTTTTTAAACTGGCTGATATTATTATTCAAACTCATTACCATGCAGACCATTATTCATTAGGGAAAAATCGCCCCTATGAATTCACAAATCAAGCCACGGCAAATATACTATATTCTCATCCTGAAAAAATTATTTTAGCAAAAGACCCAACGCAAAATATAAATTTTACTCAAAAAAAAAGAGCATCCTGGTTATGGAGAAGAAAAAACATTCCTTTATTCATAGCTGATGGTAATACTTATGTTTTTGGGCAAACTCGAATTGTCTTTTCGGATCCTCTTCCTCAAGGAAATGTACACTCAAAACAAGGATGGGTCGTTGCGGTCCACATTTCAGATAATTATGGAAGTACTCTAAACACTTCTGATGTTGTAGGTCCAGGGTCTGATATTGCGTTAAATTTTATAACCAAGAATGAAGCAGATCTGATAATTATTGACGGACCTTCAACTTATCATCCTAAACAGAGTCCTGAAGATATAGAACGCGCTTTTCAACGCTTATCGATGGTAAATGATATTGGGTCAATAATCGTTGATCATCATCTTTTAAGAGACTTGGAGTGGAAAACACAATTGAAAGAACATGGCATCTTATATGACAATATCACGCTTGCTAGCCTTTTAGGTTTACCACCAATATGTTTAGAAAGCAAAAGATCTCTTCTCCATGATCAATCTCCATTAGATTCTTCATTTCACAAACGATTTCGATTGCATGACACTTCAATTCTACTGAAAATAAAGTCTCTTACGAAAACTTTTCCTCATCATTCCAAGTTGAGAAAACTATTCAAAAAGATTACAGAAAATAGGAACGCAAAAAGAGCTCTCTAACAACCTTAATTTCACTTAAATAATCAAATTAAGTAAGATTATAAGCCAATTATGAAATTATTAAGAGTAAAGATGAATAAACCAAGTATTAAGAAGTATTTTCCAATACGGTTACCGCTAGGAGCATAGATTATGGAACCAAGCATTATTAAAAGAGCTCCAAATTGTACAGATAGAAACACAGAAAGAAAAATAGCTACAACACCTGTCATAATTTCATTCAACATTGTATTATTTCATCCAAAGCGGTAATTTCGGGAATTGAAACCCTAGGGGGATTACGATACATATAAGACAAATTATGCTTTTTTTTAAGTTCCTAATGCGTTTTACATCCGGAAAAACGAGGTACAATCCTAAATTTCCTATAAAGATGATGAAAGATAATGCTGCAAATGCAAATAATAAATAGGAGGTAATAAATGATGTTAGTTGATGAAAACCCTCAAAGAGTTCTATAGTTACTGTAGAATCATAGAAATTATGATTAAAAATGGAAATTAATAGTAGTAAGATTATAAATGACCTGATAATCATCAATTTTCCATTTTCCTCATTAAGATCCAAGAGGTAGATGATTGCTCCTGAAATTAATGAAATATTTATCGTTACAAACGCAATACTTAGAAAAACTGGAAATGAGCAAGATAAAAAATCAATTATTTGTTTTGAAAGCTCTAGTAGGTAGTGTGAGATTCCTGGTGAAAGATTCTCTATTTTTTCAATTATAGTTGAGATCTGATAGAAAAGAATCAAGATCATCCCGAATTATATCTGAAACTTAAAGTCTAATTATTGAGACTGACTGAAGCATATAAAGTCCCGAAGTTTTCAGCTTTCACATTTCGGCATGGAACGAACCATCACAAATTTTTGAAGTGATTTCTTTTAAATTAACAGAAAAATCATTAAAAATATCCTTATTACGTCTGATTAGGTATTCAACTGTGAAAATCTCTGATTCATTAGAAGGTTGAGAAAGAAAGGATTCTATAGCAGTATTAGACAATGTAAAGATTTTTCCTTCTTTTGTTAATTCCGCTATTCGCATAATTGATCTCTTTTTCTTATTACCGAACCAAGAAACATCTAGTTCAATGAAAACATGAGGAAATGAAGTTTTTAGAAGTTCTAGAGGTATATTATAGATATCCCTCAATCGTACAAGAAAAAACTCTGGATTTCTTCCGTGGATTGTCTGAATTGACGGAATTCCCACAGATAGAACGTTCAGAAAAGCTGTAAAGTGGCTTTTTGTTGATAGTTCGCCCAGATTTATGAAGTCTGGGCTTCTGTGCAAAATTTTCTGTACTTCTAATGATTTTGAGAATATCATACTTTCATGAGGATCATAACCCAAGCGAAATCTAACAGTATTTCCTTTTCTAGTTTCAGCAGTTTCAAGAACATCTTCTACTGATAGAAGCCGAAGATGAGGAAGAATATACTCAATCAAGGCATTCTGTAGTGTTGTTTTTCCAGAATTTGGAGGCCCAATTATAGATATTGAAACTTGATTTTGTATTAAGAATACTAAGAAAATCGCTTGGTTCAAGTTCAAACTACCAATATTAATCAAATCTGTAATTCTTAATTGATTTGAATGAAATTTTCTGATATCTACGTGGATATCATCAATAATAAGAGGGGGGATATCCACTGTAACTCGAGTGTGGAATATAGAAGAGACAAAATCTGATTTCATGGTTGGATTGCCTTGATTCAGGGAAAAATCGTTTTCTAATGCAACTCGGTGAATAAAGGCGTCGATTTCCTCTTTAGTAAGGTAAACTGAGGTAGTACATCTACCATGTTTCGAATGGTCAATGTAAAGGCTTTTCTTGCTCGAATCTAAATATATTTCATCGATTTGATCTTCAATCAAAAATGGTCCAATCTTCTCAAGATCTAGTGTACGGAATAGTATAGGGATTAAAAGTTGTTTTGGAAGGTTTAATTGGTCGTAAATAGCTTTTGATAAGTAATTGTAAAGTTTATCAAATGTACAGAAATCTTTCTGTTCCATAACATATTTTTCCAGAAAACTTCGGACCTCTTTTTCATAATGACTGAAGTTCTTGAGATGGTCAAAAGTTAAAGTGTTATAGTTGACTCTGTACTCTATTTCTCCCCTTTTTGGAACTTCAATTATTGAGGCAATATAACAATGAAAAGGATATGAATTTATCAGTCTCTCTCTATTTTGATTTAATCTAGGATAAATGTTTTTATTCATCATTTTACATCATTATCTGAAGCTATTTGAGTTTCATTGTGATTTCATTGAATCCTGAATCATTTGATCAAAGATTTCATCCAAATTTTCAGATAAGGCAAAATTAAATGAACTTACCTTGTTTTCTGCGATATCAAAGCAATATTTTCTTCGAACAATTCCTTGTCCATCAATATAGAGAGTAAGAATATGACCTTCTTTCGAATGAGATATAGCCTTCGTTATTAGCGAATGTTGTTCAACTGCCGTGTTTAATTCAGATTCAGTTAGTAGAATTGATTCTTTTTTTCCACAAATTGGACAAGAAGTTTCAATGATTGTTTTTCGTGCTTGAAGAAATGTCAATTCAATTACCAAAATTAAGTTTAAGCAAGAAAATAAAATAACCCAAGTTTATTTCTGAATATAATCGATTTTTAATAATATTCGAAAAAACACTCCCGTCTGTTTTCCTGACCAAATAGGATATAAAAGAAAGCTGCAGATGAATTCAAGGATTTTTTCGTAAGGATTTTGTCAAATAAAATTTGTTAAATTCTCGGGTTCAAATAAAAGAGTTAGACAAAGCTATAACATAGAGTAATTTGAATTAAAGGCCTCTCTTCAGGCCTTTATCGGGACCAACGTCTGTTATCAGACACTGGTGAAATAATCTATGGTTAATATGATTCTCGTCTTGAATTATTTTAAATCTATAGTTTTTGGAACTTTTAATTATTTTGATCTTAATAATTTTGAGGGATATTTTATTTCCAAGTATAATTTGACAAAGTCCCATATTGAGAGGTTTTTTCTTTCTTGCTTGTTGCTTTCACTCTTACTCATTAGTTTTCAAATGATAATTACAAAAAATCTTTCCATCGAAGGAATTCTTGTAGAATTAGTATTAGTAATAGCTCTTTTAAGACTTTTTAACTACATTATTTTTCTTCAATACAAAGATTATTGCACAATTATTGAAACAGTGGGATATTTTGTCGTTAATGAACTTTTAGTTATATTAGATACCTCTTGTTCTCTGAAAGAAGCATCAAAATTCATTATATCAAGCAAATATCCCATATTTTCAGAAATTTTCAAGAGAGCACTGATTGATACACATTTCGGGAAATCAATGGAATTAACACTTAAGAAACAAATAAAAAAACAACTTAATGGGAACATACAGAATACTTTTTTGCATATTCTTGAGACTTGGGAGAATGGAAAAAATTTGGCTCTTCTTTCAAAAAATAGGATTCTTAGTAGGATATCAGAACAGATTACAGAAGAAACGGACAAAATTGATTCATGGGCCTCCTTATCAGCTGGACTCATCTTCCTATGTCCTCCAGTGATTATATGCTTTTTATTACTGTCAGGAAAGATGAGTATTCTTTTTGGCTTATTCCTCATTGTCAGTATAGTAGTAGGATCATTTTTCATCCATCCTGAAAGACAATTAACTGTATTTTCTAGTAATAATCAATTATATCTTAGTTATGACAAAAAATCATTAGAAATTTTAATCATTCTTGCAGAAAATCTCTTAAAAGGAAATTCCTTTGAAAAAAGCTTGAATAACTCTTTAAATATTGTAACTAATGGTAGAAAGAATAATCATTCAAAGAGGAAATTAAGACAATATGCTCAATTTATGTTAGGTCAACATTATAATTCAAATATGGATTTTTTAGCTGATATTCTCCCTGCTAGAATTTTACATCTTGTTTCGTTGACTAAAAAGTTTTCTATGGTCAATACATTTACTGCAGGCAATAAATTACTGGCAATTACAAGTGAATTAAATAAAACTAACGAATTACTAAATATTGGTACAGCACGGCTTAGAGCAGCAAAATTACATGCAAATATTATCCAGGTACTAGCGCTAATATCTTTAGCTTTTGTTGCAGGTGCCAGTCCCTTTTTTCTTTTTGTATCAAATGTGTTAAACCATTCATATACAGAAGCAGCATTGACAATGAAAAATTCTATTTTTGAATTGATCTATCTCATGATAGCACTTGTAATCAGTATTTTACCTATCAGGAGAGTTAATATCGGACGATTTGGAGGATATAATAAAATAAAACTGGGAGGAATATTTCGAATTTCAAGATTTTTACTATTCCTAATTGTTTATACCTTAGTAAAAACAATGCTAAGAGGATTATTTTAGGAGAATTTTTTTTCATCATTCTTTGGTTTTCTTGGGAGTTTTTTAAGATTCTCTGTATAACTAGATGGAGGAACAGAGAACGAATATTTTTGAATGAGGGATAATAAAAAATGCGTAGAGTATCAAAAAAACCACTAAATCAACAGTCCAAGAGTTTTTTGTTTTTTTTTCTCGTACTGTTCACTTTATTAATAAACTCTCTCAATACAGATGCTATCTTTTTTCCTACCAGTATCTTGTCATCAAATACTTCTCGATTGTTAGAAGAAGAACTTACTCCCCAAGCAGTTCACAAAAGTTCACCTGTCTTAAAAATTAACAGCTTAGCGAATACTGGAGAACCGATTCAATATTTTGTAGAACAAAGCGCTCAATTTGATTTAAAAACTTCTCACATCAAACAAATGGACACAACTTCATTCACAAATGTCTCCATTGAATCAAAAGTTTTAAATTCCTCATTCCAGATTCTATCCAATGCTGAAAATAACAGTAATGAATGGGAAAATGATATTGAACCTGGTTACGGGACTGTTAATGTTACTTCGATCTTTTGGGGAGATACGAAAGTTTTTCGTTTGAATTTTTCCGAAAATAATCAGACTCCACTTTCAGGAATAACCAACACAAAATATATGCTGCAATCAAATCCAGATGTGACTAGATTTCCAACTATGGTCTCTTTTGATTTTCGAATTCCATTCTTAACTCCACAATTACTCTCATCTCCACACACTTTAGCATTAGAATTTCGATTCAACAATAGTTCAATAACATTCATTTTATCAGATTTTGGATCCAATCTCGGAGAATTTTTAGAGGATAATGTTACACGACCTATTGGCTCTGATTCGTTATATATACTTTGTAATGAATCTGCACCTTTTGGTTGGAGACATATTACACATAATATTACACGATTGATTACTACTTATTTTTCTCAAGAAGAGTTCTCAAAATTTTCAAGCTTTGAAACTCTTTTTTGTTATATGATTTCTTTTACTCCAGGTTATTATCTTGCACTAGATATTGATAATTTAGAATATTTCACATTTCTACCTCCTTCTGTTCCAATTAATTATTCAATTGGAGAAATAATTATTTCTAACAATAATGGTTCATTAGATTTCAGTTCAACAATAGGAAACTTCACTTTTGCTGCGTACGAGGATTCACCCTGGGTCAATAACTCACAAACATTTCTTGAGGTTAATGTTACTCGGAAAACATCCTATGAAGGTTTTCTCTTAGTTAAAGAATGGAATGAAAGCTTAATAAGAATAATGTCAAACTTAACTATCCCTGATATAATTGAAGATCCATCTACAAGTTTTATTTATATAATGCTACCCTCAGATTGGATCAATTTTAGTGTTATTGATCACAATATCATCTTTGAGTTTGAAAATCAGACTGAAATGCTTAACGAATACATACTAGGTAGATTATATCGAATAAACGTCCATGGAATAGATGAGGGCATTCTTGAGGCATGGGTGCCAAATTATTTTTCAAATATTACTACTCCCACTGATGTTACCATTAATGAGGTTGTTCAGATTCGAGGGAATTTACGTTATCCCTTACCTGGGGATATTAACCTCTATCTCTATAATAACTCTTTCTTTTTTCATAAAACTACTCTTCCCATGATTAATTCTACTTTTATTTTTCCAGGAATTTCAATTAACGACCAATTCTCAAGTGGATTTTTCCAACTTACTCTTAATTGGTCAAATTTATGGGAGTTTGGTATGTTTGAAAAATTGTTATATGTTCATGAGAAGGCACTTAACCAATCCAATATTCTATTTCACTCCTTGCAGAATGTAGATACATATCGATATCAATCATTGCATTTCAATTTGAGTCTTTCACAAGATGGAAACAGGTATTGTACAAATTCTACAATGGTTTTTTTGATTAAAGGAAGCGAAAGTTTCTTTTTTTCACAAACAGCTCAAAAAAATTTCATTTTCAATGTTTCTCATATTTTGTGGGATCCAGGAAACTACTCATTAGATGTCATTGCTTCTGACGGTAGCATATTCTTTGCAAGGGATGTTATCAATATATCTATTGAACCTGCTTCAATCTATTGGAGTTTTGAGAATTTATACACTCAGCTTTCAAGGGATGAGAATGTAAATTTCCGACTTCATTCATATACTTATCCTCAAAGTGGAGGATTTTTCCAACCACTCTCGGGACTTGGCATTAGAGTCTGGGTCAATGATACAGTGATTTCGAATTACGAAACCAATCTCGCGGGATTCGTCGAAATTAATTTTAGTTTTAACTGTTCAGAAGATTACCTTCAGGTAGCAATCGGTGCCTTATTAGGTGGGAGAATTCTGAAGTTTCAAACTATCTTATTCATTATTTCAAACGAAACAACATCCTACAGTAGAACCAGAGCATATATTTTTGAAATAATGAGATCACCTATAAAAGCGAATGAAACCTATTTTGTATATTATAACATCGAGTATCCAAACAACAAGTCAAATTGGTATGTTCCCATTCATTCTTTTAGTGATTTCATATTGTCTGCATTTATTCTAAGAGGGAACTATGTTATTGAAACCCAAATCGAAAATCAGATGTTATCTTGGACGATCGATGGAAATAAATCGATTAATGACATATTAGTACTTGAATTACCAGGTCCAACTGTGTTGGTTATTAAAGAAGACGTGTCCAAAAAATTTAGAATTAAACTTGAGGCCTACTCAGACATTACAACGAATAATTACACGATAGAAATAGATCTGACATTTCTTTGTTTACCTTTCTCCAATCTTTCCCTTCTTGATTCATTAAATCGTGATATTACTAGCTATTTTATAATAGACATTAAAGGGTCAATTTTTTCAGTCTCTCTGTTAAGTATAATTAGCGGAATCCAGATAAGTTATTATTTGGAAGGGTATCTCCAGGAACTAGAAATCCAAAACCATAAACCCTTTAGCTTTTCTTATATCTACAACGAAAGTATAATCGGTAGTTGGAGGATCAATACTGCGAATAATTTGTCCTTTTACGTTCAATATAATAAATCAGGCTTTGAACCGTTGAAATGTGAAAATACGGTTCTAAAAGTTATAACAAATACATCAAGTGAAATAACCGCTACTTTAAATCCCCAAAGATGGAATACCACGATTTCTATTCAATTAGTCATCAATCATTTCTCAGAATTATTGATTGCTAGCTCAATACAAAACTTCTCAATTATCGATCCATATCCACCTACATTAGATTATTTTATTGAACAGTTTCCAGATGTCATACGAGTTCATGCTTTTACACACGAACCAGAACAAGCGTCAGGTGTTAAAAATGTCCTATTGCTATTTGAAGACCAGAATTTTACTGCAAATTCTTTCTCATCCGATCATTATATGTTTGATATTACTAAAGATATCAAGAATAATCAGAAAATTAAGTTAGTTGTTGTTGATTGGGCTGGAAATGAAAGATCGTCTGAGCTTATAAATATTGATTTATTTATTTCGAGTGACCAATCTTTATTAGAACTTTTAGAATCAAATTTTTTCTTTCCAGCAATATTTTCTTCATTAATCATAGGTGGTATTTTCATAACCCGAATAATTAAGAAGAAGAATACGTCTATTCTCTGAGCTGGAAACCGTGTGTCAAAAGGCTTTAAATGAGAAATTAAGAATCTTCTTCATTGGATTTTTACTATTTGTCTTTGTAGTAATCATTGAAGATTCACTTTTTTCTCACGATTTAAGTGGTTTAAAAAGCATCATAACATCTCCTATTAGTATTCTACGTTACACACCGATTATAATATCACTTTATCTATTTGCTAAGGAGATAGTTCGTTTGTTAAACCGAAATATTACTTGCCTTCAGTTTCTGCCGAAAAAAGAAGGGATCGTATTTATTCAGGATTACAATGTGTGGTTATCTATATTCGAAATCCCGACTTTACGAAATATTCAAACAAGTGAATTAAAACAAATAATCCATTTGAAAACCTTCTCATTAGAACTAGATGTAAAGAAAATATGTGTAAGAGTGTATCTTTATTCAAAATCCTATGAAGAGCTAAAAGAACGAATTAAAAATTCTAAACCCATTCTGGAGGCTGTTTTACCAAACGTTATTCAAATGTCGAATAAAGATATTATTGAGCTGCTAAATGAGATTAAATTATTAAAAATAGGAAAGAAATATGTCTTAAATGAGAATTCAGAATATTTTTTCCCACAATCTTGCGAAAATGATACTAAATTTCCCTCAACCTTCTCTAGGATGATTCTAACTTGCAAGATTGAAGAAAATTCACATTTAGATAAATGTGCTCAATGTTATATCATTAACAGTAATGACGAATCTTCTTCAAAAGGAAAATCGTCATTTTTCAAATGGCTTGATAAAATCCTATTCAATCCCTCAAAAATACCCGAGGAAAACTTTTGGAGTATTAAGGAACTTCAAAGGGTAAAATTGAGATTTTACACAAAGAATAGCTCATTATCTGAGTTTAAACAAGGTTTGATTCTTTTTCAAAAAGGATTATCACTCATTTCATCTGAATCTAAGAAAATTATTCAAGAAGAAAAGATAATTGATCATTCTTTCATTAATAATCATCTCGAAGCAAAGGCGAAAAGTACTATAATTTCAGAAAAAACATCTTTCCTCACAGGAATGAATCAAATTTGTTCTGAGTTGTGTAAGATTCCTAATGAACACAAACTTACCCAAAAGGAAAAAGTCAAAAAATGTCGTAGAATTGCCAATTTTTGTAAGAAATTGTTAGCCAATGAAAATTTCTCGTCAATTCTAGATAACATACTAAATCAACAATATCAAATAGAAAAAATTCATCTCATATCAGAATTAAAACAACACCTCTCCTATCACCATCTGATTTGTATTTGTGCTCAACTATCTCACTCAAATCAACCGAATCTTTCACACGAAGAGACAGTTGAAATGATTAATATAATCCTGAAACTAGTTCAAAATAACACTTCTGGTGACAAGAAAGCAATAATTTCGAGGTTAGCTAATGATAAAACTATCGAAAAACTGTCTTCCTCGTTGGCACCATAATAGAAGAAGAGTGGGCCCACCCGGATTTGAACCGGGGATCTCTCGGTTATCAGCATCGCCCATCCTGACAAACACTCGTCAGAACGCCGAGCGC
>JAEOTU010000123.1 GCA_016839665.1 Candidatus Hodarchaeota archaeon | reverse complement strand
AGAGAACAAAATTATTTTTGGAGGTAAACCTCCCTGCAAAAACCAATCAATACCAGCGATTCCAGTCTTTATCTGCTTCATTGTGATGCTCCTTCTAGAAGTCATATATTTGGTGTTTTTAATAATGATTCTCATGTAATTTTTTCAATCAAACCGATACTCTTGGTCTAGAGTTGATTTATTTAGGTATTCATTAATATATTGTTATATTTTAATCTAGATTATTATTCTATAATAATCTTACTCCTATATTTTTATTGCACAGATTTACAGATACAGTCTACTTAAAAGAAGGGGACATAATGAGCAATGCACTCACGCATCAAATCGTTGTTCAATAAAAAAAAGAAAGTTGACAAATCTAAAGTTATCATTCCAAAGGTGGGGGATTCCAGCTTAAAAGAATCTCCTTTAAACAATGCCGAACAACAACCTGAATTTGAACTGACGAATAAAGCTAAAACAATAGAAACCTACTGGCTCACCGAACCTTTTTCTTCTGTAAGAATTGTTAAAGATCCAATCAAAGGCAATATTACTTATATTGTTGAGGAACCTCAACTGGATTCTGATGAGACTCTTGCCCTTGACCGTCTTAAACAGATATTAAATGAAAGTGTAGATCTGAAACCCAGTGATATGAAGTCAAAGCAAGTTGCCGAAACCTATCTCCAAGAACTGGCTATGAAAATTTTGGATCGTTATCGGTTCGACCTTTCTCAGGAAAGCAAGGATAAGCTGCTATATTATGTTGTTCGAGACAATCTTGGGTTCGGAAAAATCGATCCTATGATGCATGATCCGTTGATTGAAGATATTTCATGTGATGGAGTTAATGTACCACTTTACATTTGGCACAGAATATACGAGTCAATCCCAACCACAATCAAGTTTGAAAATGCTGAAGAACTAGATTTGTTAGCTCTCAGGTTGGCATACATGTGTGGTAGTCATCTTTCGATTGCTCAACCTCTATTAGATGCCTCTCTTCCGAATGGAAGTCGAATTAATCTAACCTTTGGAAGCGATATAACCCGTAAGGGTTCAACTTTTACGATAAGGAAATTTAAGTTTGATCCATTCACAATTACTGATCTTATTGCTTTTAAAACTTTATCTAAGGAAATGGCAGCATATCTTTGGTTCGCTGTTGAGAACCGTATTTCCATTTTGATAGCGGGGGGAATTGCTGCTGGAAAAACAACAATGCTGAATTGTTTAAGCATGTTTATCAAACCAGATTTAAAGGTTGTTTCAATTGAAGAAACACCTGAATTGAATCTACCCCATGAAAACTGGATTCCTGCTGCTACTCGAACTGTTTTCACCAAAGCTTCAGAGTCTGTGGAAATTACTTTATTTGATTTGTTGAAGGCTTCACTTAGGCAAAGACCCGACTACATAATTGTGGGGGAGATCAGGGGAGCTGAGGCTTATACGCTATTTCAAGCTGTGAGTACTGGTCATTTGGGAATGTCAACTATTCATGCTGAATCTGTTGAAGCTGCTATCTACCGTTTAGAGTCCTCTCCAATGAATATTCCGAGAACTCTCATAGCAGGCATTGATGTAATTATGGTTCAGAAGAAAGTTGAGTTGAAGGGGAAACCAGCTAGAAAAACTGTTACCGCTTCTGAAATTGTTGGGTTGGATCCGCGGTCAGGGGAGATATTGATCAATGAAGTTTATCATTGGAGCCCTATGAAGGATACGTTCAGTTTCACTGGCAGAAGTTATATCATGGAGAGGATTGCAGAACAAAAAGGAATTACTATCGAAGAAGCGGAAGAAGAAATCCAACGCAGAGCAGATGTTATCGACTGGATGAACAAAAACAATATTCGCAACTATAGAGAGGTGTCAGACATAATACGTTCTTATTCGCAAAATCCTGAATATTTCATGAGGGAGGTCATGAAGAACGAATAGACACCTTTTATCTTTACTTTTGCTACTGTCAGAAAAGACACCGAAGAGTATTGTGGAAAGATTGAGTGGACTTCAGACTAATCTGGCCAAAGTAAGTAGGGTTAGTTTCGAGGTTTATTTGGGAGCAATTGTATTTTCAATGTTAGTTTCTGGAGTTGCGACTTTAGTTATTTCAAGTGTTTTATTGACATTTTTCTTTTCAGCTGTGCATGCCGTTGTTTTTGGGATTGCTTTGGCTTTTTTGGTTAGTTTCCTAGTGTTGGGTATGTTTCATTTTTACGCGTTTTTTAAGACTTATTCCGCTGCTAGAAGGATTGAAGCCAATTTGCCTTTGATTGCTAATTTTATGGCCGTCTTGGCTAATGCTGGGATGCCGCCTGAACGTATTTTGCGAGCATTAGGGAATGTGGGGAATGAGTTTGGTGTAGGTGAGGAAATCAGACGAGCTGTTGGTGATGTTGAGTTGATGGGTAAGGATTTAAGGGCGGCTCTGAGAGATGCTGCAGCTAGGTCATCTTCAAGGAAGATGGCGTCAATGCTTCATGGTGTTCTTGCTACTTCTCATATTGGTGGTGACCTGTATTCTTATTTGAGGGAGAAAGCCAACGTTTACAAGAAGGAACGTAGCCTTTCTATGAAGAGTTTTTTGGAGAGCCTAAATACTGTTGCTGAAGTTTATGTGAGCTTTATGATTGCTCTTCCTTTGGCACTTATAATTATGCTTTCGGTGATGTCTTTTATCGGGGGAGATGTTCCCATGTTTGGGAGTTTAGATCCGTATCTTCTCATGATGATTCTTACCTTCATCGTGGCTCCTGCGGGAGTTTCTATATTGTTGTTGACAGCTGATTCTCTTACTCCGCCGAGGTAGGTAATTATGCGTAAGATTTCCAAGAAAACTAGGCAGTTGACGGCTGCTATTTCGGTTATGTTAGTAATAGTGCTTTTGGTTT
>JAEOTU010000013.1 GCA_016839665.1 Candidatus Hodarchaeota archaeon | reverse complement strand
GGAGGAACCCAGGTTCCCGTTGAGGACTCAGATTCAATCTCCTCAGTTATGGTTTCATCTTCTACAGCCTTAGAAACTGATTCAATAGATTCTTGGGGTTCAAATGTTCGTTCAACCTTAATTTGATCCCTATAAGTGTGATAAAACACTATCGCATTTCTAATAAACCGAGATTTATCATCAACTTCTTCTAGGATTTCCGAAACTTGCGTTGATAAACGAAAGATCTGTCTTCGTGAAGTATATTTTTGTAGAGTTTTGTCGAATGTTTTATCTTCTTGATTGGAGGTTAAGCTTTTTCTTCCCATCTTTGAAAAGCTCCAACTTAGTGTATGTACACTGTACAGTATATTGTATGTACACTATGCTTTTTGTACATACATTATTTTAACTTTTCTAAACAATCATTATTCTGTACATACAATAATTTCACGATCTACTCTAATGTCTCTTATTTTAGCTAATAACATTTTATGAAGTAGTACATAGCTTCCGTGAGAAAATGGTAATAATATCCTTATTCTAAATGTTACTACTGGCTGAAATCTTCTCACGTTGAAATATCTTACAAAAAGCAATTCTCAATATTACGTTGAAATTGTACTAAATTATTATCTAATATCCAAGCTGTAAAACCAGTCATAAAAGCAAAAGTTCTATTTTCATCTGTTGTTTTATACTCAAACAAAATCTCTCTTATTTTTGGATTCTTATTTGATCTCATTGTTTTTTCAAGACTTTCGTATAAATTCCCAACAAATCTTTGAATCAATGTAATAAATTGTTCTTTATTAAAGCTCTTTGCTCCCTTTTCTAATTTTAAAATCCCCCCTATTAATTCTATTATATTTGTTGACTTTATTGACTTAGAAAGGATAAATTCTATCCTTGTATCTTTGATTACATATAATTCTGCACACCTTCCATACAACGTTTGGGTTGCACTTTGATGTGGGATAACACGTTTTCCTACTTCTACTATAAACCCGTGTTTAATTAACTCTTTTATCTTTTTATAGATGGTATTTTTTTCTTTTTTCTTATAACCTGCCAAATCTAAATCAATCAGTTGTTCATGATCAGAATTTTGCATCTCATAAATATCTTGTATTGTCTTTGGTCCTGTTCTCAATAATCGCATAATTATCATTGGTACATGCTTTTCTTTGAATACAAGCATAAATATATCAGTGTCTACGGTCTTTACTAATTCTGGGGAATATTTTATTATATCCAAAGGTCTATTTTCAATTTTTTCTTCTTCTATAATTTCTATAGTATCAAAAAAGCATTGTTCTAATTCCTGGACAAAAAATTCCCGTTTTAGATTAAGTAAATGTTGGATTATGCCTAAATAAGAATAAAATGCATAATATTCCAATGATTGTAAAGATTTTATTCGTTTATACAAATTATTATACTGTAAAACTGTTATATCATTGTCTTCATCAAGTTTAGCATTATCAACGACGTTATTTTGAAGTTGTAGTCGTGTTTCATCAAAGGAAGCTTCAATGTTCAGAAAAAACTCTTTGAGCGCCACTGAATTTGGTTTTCGATAATTAAAATTATGATTGATTAAATAACCTACACCCTCTGCGATTATATCACCTCGTTCCCCTTTCAAAAAGGAATCATTTACACTTGTAAATGCAAGAATGTCTCCAGCTTTGACAAATAATCGTTTTCCAACCCTTTTATCAGAAAAAACTCTATTACCAACCTCTAATATTACTTGTTCTTTTATCAGGGTCTTAAAAAATCGATATAATGTTGAATCAGATTTTTTTAAACCGTGTAGCTTTTTCACATCACCAAATATCTGATCCATAGCCTTCGGTTTATTACACACACTCATTAACTTACTACTAATTTCATCTTTTAATAACAAACCCCGCCATACACTTTCTGGTAATATTTTCACTTGCTCGGGTTGTGAATGATATATATCCTCAAAATTTATTTCCATTCAGGCACCAATTTTACTTTCATTACCTAATATCATGTTCAATAATTTTATATTTTTTCCTCGATAGTTAAATTTTTAAAACTGTAACAAATATTTTCATCAATGATCATAATTAATTTTATATTTAGTCAGAAATTAAAAATACTATTACATAACTGTAAGATATATTTCAAGTAATTACATTACTTTTTATTAACATCGTAAGCATTATATAAATTGGTGTCCTCATTTGTAAGAGTAGCATCTTTGAATAGATTGAAAGAAGTTGTGAAAATGTTAATAAAATTTTTATTAGGTCCAAATAGATTTAAATTGAATTCTGAGGCTGTAAATTTCGTTAGAAGAGCAGTTCTTTTGACAGCTGGGTATTCAATAATTCATTGGTTAACACAGACCTTTGTTGTTCTTTATGCTTTACAATATTTAACTTGGACCGAGTTAGGAATAGTACTAGCCGTTCAAATAGGCATTCAGATTATTATAGATTATCCTACAGGAACAATTGGCGATTGGATTGGACAACGATGGGTAATGGTTATCGCGTCGATCTTCTATGTATTATTCTATTTCATTTTTTCTCTTTCTAGAACTTTTGAAGCTTTCTTAATGGCATATATCATCTTAGGGTTTGCTACAGCTCAAGAATCAGGCGCATTAAGAGCGTGGTACCAGAATAACTATAAATTATATGCTCCAGAAGATGAGGATAGAAAAATTTTCTCGTATTTACAGGGAAAATGGCAGACATTAGGTTTATTGCTCCAAGCAAGTGCTTTCGTCTTTGGTGGTTTCATGATTAACATTTTTGGACGCTCGACCATCTTTTTTGTACAAGGCATATTACTTTCTTTCTTTCTTTTTATATTCACATTTTTCATGTTTGATCACCCGGAAATTAAACGAAAAGAGTTGATTATAAGTGATTATTATAAATTACTTGGAGATGGTCTTAAAATTTCTGTAAAGAATAATACTATACGTTGGTTGATTCTGGGGTCTATAATTTTTAATACTGGTACATTTGTCTGGGCAAATTTCATGCTTTTCCCACTTTACCAAGATTATGGAAAAACTGATGACGTAATTGGTTCTCTGAGAGCAATTATTTTTCTAATAGGGGTCAGTTTTGCTTGGTTGAGCGCTATAATTGCTGAAAAATGGAAAACAAAGCAAGCCAATAAAATATTAGCCTTCTCAGAGATATTCACTTGGCCTTTTTTCTTTTTTGGAATAATTATGATGTTAACATTCTTTCCACCTCAATATAGCTTCAATATAGGTTTAGTTATCATATTAATCGTGATTATGCCGGTAGCTGGATGTACACAGTTCATCCAAAATATTCTGAGATCTCGATTTTACTTAGACGTAATTCCTGACGAAAATCGAAACAGCATATTTAGTCTAATTCCCACATTAACATCGATAGCAATAATTCCAACAAATATAATTGCAGGATTACTTTTAGATAGTTTAACTCGGATTGAAGTAGTAATATTACTATTAGGAATTACTTTGTTTGGTGGAATGATTTCTGGATTAGCTGTGTTACGTTACCAACCAAATAAAGTTAAACAGGAGAAAATGGATATTTCCAAAGAGTTAGGGGATGTTTCAACCTCAAAAAATTGATAACTACATTCCAGTAAGGAAGTTTTGGAAAGACTGTTTCTTCTTCGTAGCATCTCTCCTCACGAAATAATTTTATAGAAATAAACACTTTCTCTTATCTCGATGATAGCATAAGCTCTAGCTTCTAGCTGATATAGTTAAATGCTGAGAAGGTGTTGATTTAATGAAAATCAAACAAATTTTCAAACAAGATTATCCTAATAACAAGAAGGAGGTATTTACATACACCTCAGAACACTATTATGAATTGAATCTGACAAAAAAACCTAGAGATGAAGGGTGGATATTTGAATGGACAAAAAAACCCTTCACGAAACCATTTTCAAAAAAGGGGGAAGGAAATTTATTTGCAGACTTTAAAGAAGATGCAGAATATTATATTCTTCTTAGCGATGAAGGGCATGAAATTGGGAAATTAGTAATTGGAAAAATCCACGTGAATAATACCGCACGGGTATGGGACATTGCTATTGATCAACAATATTTAGGGTGCGGTTTTGGAACTAAACTCATGGGCTATGCTGAAGAACGAGCAAGATCCTGGGGATGTAGAGCTATGATAGTGGAATGCCAAAGCTCGAATTATAACGCGATTCAATTCTATCAAAAAAACGGATTCGACTTGATTGGATTTGATCTTCTTTGGTATTCTAATACTGATGTGCAAAAACATGAAGTCCGATTTGAACTGGGAAAAGTGCTCTAACGAAGGCCGGAACAAAAAGACCCGCTAAATGCCTTAGCAAAAATCAGCACATCGTTAGCCATTATCTTAGAGCCTTTAGGGTTTTGAATCTTGAGAATCTTTCCACTTTTTTATTTATATGTTGATTATAACACACAGATGTGTTAAAAAGAAGCGTTTCATTTTGAAACGTAGAGTGTATGAAGGGATGTCAGAGGTTACGCGAATGGAAGAAACCCGTATTAGCCAAATCAGACAAGTGTTCACTTTTCCCTTAGTAAATCTAAGTGTAAAACAAATCGTAGTGCTGTATCTGCACGGGAAAAAATATACCTCACCACAAATAGAGAAAATCACAGGTATTAATCGGAAAACAGTCAGGACAATCATTAGCAGGCACAAAGATAACGCTTCAAACTATTATTTATCAATCACCAAAGATTTTTTATCTGGAATTTTAAAATTGGAAAAAGAGACGAAAGTCGAATGACCCAATCCCATTCTTTTTCTTCCGTACCCCTAATAGAATTTTTTCACGTTAATTTCTAAAATCATTTTTTCACGAGAAGTTCTTCAATGGGATTAAAGTACAATTCCTGATATGACTCTAGTAATTGCTTCTGAAGAGGACGGTTAGATAATTCGTCTAAGTCTACTGAAGAGTCAGGATCGAAAACAAATTCATTCGTTTTCAAGAGGGAAATCTGACCATTAATCGAGATAATACAACGCCGTTCGTCACGTTTGGATTTTAAAAGATGGCGTAACTGCTCATATTCATTCCGAGGGAGACCAAGCATGTTAGCTACTTCAAAGGGGTTGAATTTTGTAAAGAAAATCGTCAACAGACCAGTGTTCGTAAGCATGGGTTGGTCAATAATCGGCTCAGTCCCAATAAAAACCATAGAAATATCATATGCGCGTAAAGTCCACGGACCACGACCAATCATAGACTCTGGCGACTGGGAGCGGAAGTTCTTGACAGGAGCTAACTTCTGAATCTCATCGAGAATGAAGACATTTTGGGGAAGTGATTCATCTTTAAAGGGAGCCCGAGAAGTGCGAACAAAATAATACAAATTTTGAAAAAGAACATTGAGGAAAATCTGGCGACCACTCTGATCCTCCATAGCCTCAAAGGCAGAAAGGTCAAGAATGGCATTACGATCAAGCAGGTTAGCAATCTCAAAGGTGGTTCGAGAAACAGTGAAACACCGACCAGTATTGCCAAAAAAGAGCTTTTCAATGCGATTTATAATCCCCGCAGCAGTATTTTCAAGATACGCTCCTTTCATACCTAACTCATCAGGATTGGACAGGTAAAAAAGAAAGGAACGAAAATCACCCTGGTTTTTCACCGTCTGAATGACAGCAAGATGGAGCATACGCCGCATTTGGGGAGAGACAGTATCAACATCATCAAAGATATGTTCAAGCACAGAGACAACGAATTGGATGTGGTCTTCAAGAGGAATAAGAGGGTCACCAGCATCATTGGTCGGGATTTGGAAAAGATTAATCCCCCAAGGATAAGACGTTGACCCCGGTTTCAAATAGAGGAAATCATCACAAAATGTCTGGATGGGAGGAAGATACTCTCCCTTGGGATCAAATATGAGAAAATTAACTCCTTTCTGGTAAAATTCCTTGATCAATCCATAGATATAACGACTCTTACCCTCACCAGTCATGCCAAAGACAGCCATATGCCGACAAAGATCTTTCCCGTCAAGTAACAAGGGGACATTCGAGGTTTTGCCGCTAATGATGGGAATACCAAGATTGATAGCACGTTGAGGAGACGGTTCAGAAACACCAGTAGATAAGGTATAATCTGCCTTGTTAGGGACAAGAGTGTAGCCCTCGTGGGAAAATTGTCGTTGAGGAGGAGCAATGAAACTCATCAAAGAAGAACCATCCAAAACGATCGGAGAAACAAGTTTACGCTTGGAACAGAGACTCTTGAAAGAAGAAAACCGACGGAAGAAGGTGGGATAAAAGCGAACTTTGAACCCCTTGGAGATAAAGAGAACCGACAATCGATCAAGCTTGGATTTTAAAGCTTCAGGACTGGTCTCAACCACTAAAATCCGTGGTGAAAACTCAAAACAACCCAATTCCTCCATGACGTTCATACGTTGAGGCTGGAAACGCTGTTCAACCCTTCCTTGCTGAATGTCAAAACGAACTTTAGCCACATGCTTATCCTGTTCTTCTTTTACTTGGTACTTCCTGGGAACTTTGATTGACTTGAACACAAATTGAATAAGCGCAAACTGAGGATCCTCTGTGAGAATTTCAAGAAGATTATCTGTGAAACCATCAGCCGAGGTAATTGGGGGCTCTACTGTCCCTGGTAGTCCAAGGAAACCTCCGCAATAATATTTAGGGAAATCAGGATCGATCTGAAACGAAGTTTTAAGGACATCAAACATAACAAAAATGTCCAACGGACGAATCTGATGAAAATCAGGATGTAAACCGAGTGCAGTACTAAACTGTTGAATGGTCGCAATGCCGCGATCCAATTTTTTTTGACGGGACCACCCACCAGCCACAGGATACATGTTAATACGGACAGTTTTCGGATCAAAAATCGCATATTCCAAAGAAAAAGACTCTTTAGCATGCTGGAAGACATTAATACTGGATTTATCAATATTCTGGGGAATGTGTTCAAAGAAGAACGACGGAACAGCTTTACTCATTGGAGGGGTCGCTCCACAAAAGAATTCAATTCGGTTACTCACTCCTCCTAGTTATTGCTATCGTGCTTATATGCTCATAAAATTACGTACTGTTTTTTGAAGGAGATGTAAAGGTTTATAACTTAAAGAATGCAATTGAGAAAGAGATCAACAGACAAAAAGGAAATCCTATTTCGATAACAGAGCGAGTAAATGAGTTATATTTTGACATAAACTTGAAATAGACGGAGAGGAATATTTACCGCAAGCTTTGAAATTCTTTGCTTAAAAAGGAGAGATATAAAATTAATAAAATGAAGATAAAAACGACATTAGTTGTGACCCTTGTTACCTTAACATTATTCTCAATGGTCAAAAGTGTAGAGGGTACAACAATTTACACGGAAGGATTTGAAAGTGAATTACCAAGTGATTGGAATTATGCAACACCTAGTCTATGGTCAACAACAACGGAAAGAGCACACGACGGTAGTCATTCGTTAAGACTTGCAGGATCAGGTGGAGTGGAATTTGAAGGCGTTCAACTTCCTTACAGTACTCAAAATGGATCCATTGAGGCTTGGGTATATCCAACCTCAAATTTCGATGAACCTATGTTGTATCTACGCACCTCAGTGAATGAGAACCCTCCTTCAGGGGATATCCTGACGATTAAATCTGGATACGGAATCAGACTTTATATACACAATGTAACTTTCTTTAGAATTACAAATCACACCTTACATTATCTGCCTAATATAGATATAGATCTTAATGAATATATCTCCCATAAGTGGTGGCACATGAAGCTGGAAGCGGAGGGATCTCTCCTTAAGGCTTGGGTGACCAAATCCTCAATATTTGACCCACAACCCAACATTACTTATGATATTAGTAATGATCCCACCCAATATCATAGCGGAAAACCAGCACTTTCTGGAAGAGCTGATATTGGATCAGGTTATCCAAGTTATTTCGATTCTATCAATATTACAGTTCATGAAGAAAATAATAAGGGGCAATTATATGAAGAACATGGTCCCATCTCGATTGATTCCAACGGTGATTTTATCACTTTAGGTTTACCTGGGGCAGGAACTATAGATGATCCTTTTGTTCTTAAACGTCTTAATATTACCGATACGACAACCGACCTAATCTACATTCGCGACACAACGGCATATTTTATTATACGTGATTGTCTCCTTAATAGCACATATGGAACAATGTATAATGGTATCTTTCTTGAGCGCGTCCAGCATGGCACCATTATCAATAATACCATACTTAATTGCAATTATGGTGTCCGTATAGACTCTAGTAGTAAAAATACAGTATCAAACAATTCAATCTCCAATCACAAGCTCAGCGGGATTCGCACTGATTTTTGTCACCACCTTACTATAACAAACAATTCTATCTCTCACAATAATCAAGGCGGGATTGATTTGACTGCTAGCAATGATAACACCATCTGGAACAATACAATCTCCCACCACGAGGGTAATAATGGAATTCACCTATTGAACTCAAGTAGGAATAATATTACGAAGAATGACATCTCCTACGGAACCCACGGAATTCACCTTCACTATGATACTAATGCAGACAATATTATTGTAGAGAATATCTTCTCCTATCACAGTGGGGGATGGGCGGTTAATCTCGATTCAATCGCATCAAATACCTTGGTAAAGGGGAATGATTTCCTTGAGAATACGAATCAAGCTAAAGATGATGGAACAAATAATGTCTTTGAGTACAACTACTGGAATGATTGGACTGCCCCCGATACTGATGGAGACGGGATCGTTGATAATCCCTACTCAATTCAAGGAATCGCCAACAACCAAGATCTCTATCCTCTCACCTCACCTGATACTCAACCTTTCTCAACAAGTACAACTGATACCACTACAACAGGCACCTCTGTGGAAACCACCCCCACTACAACAGAGACATCTACGGGAATAATCCCCACTATAACACCTTTTAATCCCTTATCCCTATTGGTTGGATTGGGAATAGTTGTTATCATTAAGTTGGGGATCCGCAAAAAAACAACACTCCTAAGACCTAAATAATCATCACTCCACGAAAGGATTCAATCCAGTTGTTCGCTCCTCCTCGTTATTGACAAAGTGCTTATTTAGTCATGAAATTTATAT
>JAEOTU010000122.1 GCA_016839665.1 Candidatus Hodarchaeota archaeon | reverse complement strand
GTTCCATTATTTTACCCGCTGGATCCTCGGGGTTATCGCTTGGATTTCCACATATCAATCATTCAAAAAATACCACCAGTTATTACAGACTTCAATTTTGGGTTTATTGTTGAACCATTTGATTATAGTATGACATATGATCATGAATCAGAGTTAATAACGACATTAGATGTCCTTTTTGGCATTATAGTATTGTTTCCTATTATTATGAAAAGCTTAGTAAAAATTGGTAAACATTTAGAAATTAGGAAGACATAAAAACTGACTATTCTAAAAATCTACACTGTTTCTGATCCAAATAGTGACCCCATGAATTTGTCAAAAGTATCAAGGTGAGGGACAATTGCAAGGTCCACAGTGATATTTCTTTCAGAAGTGAAAACGTCACATTCGATAAACAACACTGAAGAAATATTTTTGCGTATATCACTCATTTCATGATCAGCTAATGAAATAAGACTTCCTATGCGAAGTTTGGGAGGTGATGGAAAAGAATTTGCTTTTAAGAAATAGTTTAAAGCTTCAACGTATTTCAGTAGAAGAATTGATCCAGTTTCTTTAATTAATGATCGGAATAGAGGAGATAAATCAGAAATGCTTTGAAGGTTACCAGTCGGTGTGGTTGTCATAAGATCAATGATTTTTTGAATACTTTCTTTATCAAAAAAAATTAGGAGTGTATATAGTAGATCACTAACAGTATTCAAAGAAACAATCGCCAACTCTTCTTTCATTGGCATTCCAATTATTTCTGGAATATTCTGGAGTTTCTCGAGGGCCACTTTTGGGATGCTCATATATGTCGCTCGGTTCAGAAATTGGGTCAGTGCAATAGCTGAATGACCAGCACCAATATTTCCCACCTCTTGAAGAGCGTCTAGATGGAATTCAGATAATTTATCAATATCAAACTTGTTCTCAGGCAATGGTTTGAACCTCCAGGAAATTCATGGGATCAATAATTAACACAACTTTTCCTCCCTCTAGCACAGTTGCACCTGCAAACGCACCAATCTGGGTTAATAAATGTTGGATGGGTTTCATAACGACATCCCGTTCTCCAAGAAGGTCATCAACAAGGAATCCCAAGCTGCGGTTTCCTTTTCGCCATAAGATAACTATCTCGTTCTGATAATCTCTTCGTTTTGTACTAAGTTCTATTTCAGGAGTTTTCACTACCTCTGAAGAGTGAAACTTTAAACGTTCACGCAAATCGATTAAATGGACTGGCGTATTATCAACAATGATTGATTTAGATGAAGCTGTGGAGTCAACGAGAATTTTACTAATCGGAACGGAGAGTATTTGTTCAATATTAGCCATAGGAATCGCGAACTGGTGTTCCTTAACAGATAATAGTAAAACCTTTGTAATAGCCACAGAAATCGGGATGATCAGTCGAAAAGCTGAATATTTACCTGGTTCTGATTCGATCTCTATGCTTCCACCAATTGCTTCCATAGTTTCTTTAACAACATTAAGGCCTATTCCCCTACCAGAAATCTCTGTTGTTTCATCTGCAGAAGATAAATGCTTATTGAAAAGCAAATTATGAATGTCCTCTTCTGTTGTCAATACTCCTGGAATTACAAGCCCTTTTTCTTCAGCTTTTTTACGAATTTTTTCATAATCAATTCCACATCCGTTATCCCAAATTTCGATGATGATGTCAGATCGTTCGTGAGATACTGAAAGTTTCATAGTTCCTGTTGGATCTTTATTCTTTCTAATACGTTCGTTAGGAAGCTCAATCCCATGACTGAGGGCATTCCGAAGTAAGTGATTAAGTGGATCAACCAATTGTTCGATGACGGAACGGTCTACACCAATATGTCTGCCAGTAACGATAAAATCAACGTTTTTTCCTTCTTCCAGACTTAAATCACGAATCATTCGTGGGAATCGGCTGAGAATTGTGTCTAATGGAACTAATCTCATTCTAATAACTAAATCTTGAATACTTGATATTGTTCTTTCAAAGTTGGCTAAATTCTCTTTAAAAGATCTAGAATAAGCCTGGTATTCACCAATCTCCCTGATAAATTGGCCTGAAACCACAAGATCACCTAGTAACTGAATAATCTGATCTAAATCTTGAAGATTAACTCTCACTGTAAGTGATTCGTGAACTTCCTCTGGTTTTTCTACAACAGAGATTGATTCTAAGAGTCGGGATACATTCGCAGAAACAACATCAGGGGCTTCTTCTACGATTTGTTTGATGACCTCTTCTTCTTCCCTAGTTGTAATTTCGATGATTAATTCTTTAAATGAAGCTCCTGATTCAATTTCATCAAGCGGAGGGTTGGTAAGATTAACAGTTGCTTTCTCCTCCAATTTTTTAATCAAAACCAAACTTCTTGCACTGACTACTTTGCAATCAGGACTATAGCTAGCCTTAATCTGAAGCTTATTTCCAAGATTGATCATGAACTCGTCAATAGATGATAGTTGTTGCGTTAGCTCGTCAAAGCTGAGAAACTCAGGAGTTTTTCCTCCCTTCAAGGAGTGTGAAAATTTCTCAATCTCGTCAGTATATTTAAACAACAACTGAATTACTCTATCAAATTCAGTAACATCCGTGTTGGTAACTAGATTCTCCATGCTATGGGTCATAGTGCTGATCTTCGGATATCCTGATAAGGAAAAGAGGCCTTTGAGATTATGTAGTGTTCTTAGAATATCCTCAAGAGACTCTTTATTTTCTGGATCCTTTTCCAGAATCAATAAAGCTGAATTTAATTCCTCGACTCTTTCGGTCAACTCTAGGAGCATGACTTCTTGAAATTCTTCCGAATCAAATTCACTCATGAACTCACGACCATCTTCTAAACAAACTGATTGATAAAAGATTTTATTTTTTTCTACGAATTTAAGTTAAGGCACCTTCAACAGCTTGTACAAGCTGATCAACTTTGAATGGTTTTATGACAAAATCTTTAGCGCCAATTTTCAAAGCCTGCCTTACAAGAGGTTCATGCCCTAATGCTGTGACAACTACAATCCTTGCCTCAGGATCCATTTCTATAATTTCTTTGATTGCTACTAATCCATTCATTTTTGGCATAACAACATCCATTGTAACAACATTAGGCATATTTTGTTTGTACATTTCGATTGCTTCTACTCCAGTCCCAGCTTCAGCAACAATGTCATGACCGTGTTTTTTCAGGATTTTTCGGATCATCAATCGTAGATATTTTGAATCGTCGACAATCAAAACCTTTGCCATTCTAATTCAATCCTTTTCGATAATTTCTTTTTTTAACTTCTTTAGAAGAGATTTAAGATTTTTTTCAGTTAATATCTTCGTTAACAAGTCTTTTTCAATAATGTGTATTGGATTTGAGACATTTTCCAACGAAAATGTATGAAGACAAGCTTTTTTCCCCTCTAAAAAGAAGCTTGTATCTTCACAAGGAATTAGTTCTTCTTTAAATTTCGTTTCAACCCCCTTAATATTACTAGTGGGAATTATGAAAGTTTGAGTTTGGCACTCAATTGTAAAGAAATTTGTGCTCTGTTGAAAGTCAGCTTGAACTTCCGAGCTAAATAATAGACCTGCTAAATCAAGAAGAGGGAGTTTATCACCATCAATTGTTGCAATCCCTGTTAAGGGATGAAATTCAGAATCGATGTTTTCGTACTGCAAAGAAGCAAAAACCTTCCGAATAAAGACAATATCAATCGAAAGTAAATGTTCTCGGCATTCAAATATAAAATAGTCAAAACGAATCCCCTTATGACGATAGAAGAGTAATAATTCTAATCCTTTTCTTCTGTCTTTAACGCTCTCAAGATATTGTACTTCATCTGACGAGAGTAGCGAAGAAAACTCCTCCTTAATATTTTTTAATTGTAAAATGTTCTGGAGTACTGTGGAAGTTTCTTCGAGAAGGTTTAAAGGATTCATAATCATACCAAGGGTGCCTTGATATGAGAAAAAGCCCGAAATGAGCGGTGAAAGAGCCTTTTCTGATACCCCCACTTCGGTTTGATATGTATCAAATTTATTTACAGATAATCTGTTTAAAACATTATCTACTAGGAAAACAACCTCTAAATCATTTTTAGGGTCATTAACAAGTATACCAACGGATTTTGGTGAAGGATTGGTCTTATTCTTGGATTCTTTTAAAATTGTACTAAAATCTATAACAGGAACGATATTAGCATGAATAGCGGCTCCCCTAATTGCATCATGAGAAAATTCCTTTAATATGAATGAATTTTCGTCTATAATTTGAGAAATAAAATCTGAATCTATGAAAAAATAAGATCCTTCATTTTCAAATAAAAGACCGTCCATCAATGAGTCACTGACCTGATAGAGGGATTTTTCTATCGGGTTTTCAAAGAACACAACTGGATCACTTTCCTGCTCAAGGATAATAGGATTGGAGACAATATTAGCAAGATATTCGATATCTAACACCATATTTATCTCTCCTGAGCGGCCAAGCATGACTGATTGAAAGAGATGAGTCGAATCTGAATTTTCAGTGAAATTGAGTGTAGATCTAATATCTGCATCATCCATATTATATATGTCAGAGATTTTATCAACAAAAAGAGCCATCTTCTGATCCTTAATTTCAAGGATCAAGACCTGGGCGCCAACAATCGGAGCTTCTCCTGCTCTCTCTTTGTCGATTGGAGTAGGTCTTAGGATTTCAGCTAAGTCTAAAACACTAATAATGTCCCCTCGAAAATTCATTGTTCCCAAAACAGCTCTAGGTGCATTTGGTACTAATGTAATATTGTTAATATTAAAAATTTCAAGTATATGATCGTTAGGAATCAGTATATCGAGATTGTGGACAGAAACCTGTGTTGCTGTACTTGTGACTTTTCTTGAAGAACGAATTGGTTTTCTACCACTCGATTTTGTAATTGTTTGTGGTGTGGCAAACACTTTCTGCTTTAGGTCAATGTTGAATTCTTTAGAATCTTTGGGTACTTCAATAGGTATAAGCATAGCCATGTTTTCTTCAATAAATTGCTTTTGGGTTTGTTTCAACTCGTAAATGATGCGGTCAAGGACTTGTTCGAGGTCTATCTGAACAATAATTTGTTCGTAAGTATCGATAAACGCTTTTTTAAAGTAGAGATTCTCGGTAGAGTTCACTAGGTGTAATAGGTCTGATATGAAAGCTTCCTTAGGTCTTTTGATAGATCCAAGAACACTTCCAACCTGAAAGACTACTTTTTTTCCTCTATGTTCCACCACAAGGTAGTCCGAATATTCATTTGAAGCCTTCTTAGCGTTATTTGGAATTTCACCATATAAAAAGGATTGAAGATCTATCACAGGAACAACCTCACCCTGAAAAGTCGTGGAACCAGTAATGTAGCGAGTACTGTTGGCTATTGGTGTAATCGTAAGTGTTTGAAGGATTTGAATAACCGAGTTAATTTTTAGCGCGTATTTTTTCCCTAACAATGTGAATTGGAGAAGATTATCGTGGTTATGAGTATCCATTTTATTTTTCTTAGAAATACTAGATCGGGGAATAATCTTCACCAATTTTGCTTAATTATTAATTCATGATTATTCAAGTTTTATGGTTACTACTATTTAAGATAGAGTGTTCGGATCAAAATTAGCTTCTTCCCTGTTTAACTCTCAGACGCGCCATCAGGATCTGGCAAGGTATACTGACTAAAATCAAACTCTTCTTCTCCTTCCACCTCTTTGTCTTTTTTGAGAGGTTTTGTTGAAGAAATAAAGCTTGCTAGAAGGGCTTCTATATCTAGGATGAATACTGGTTGTTTTTCACTCAAAAAACCAATTTGTGAAATAGATGAGGGATTTACCAACTGTTTACCTTTGAAATATGATTTATCGTTGGCAATAAAATCAGAGAGGGTTTCTAAACGTAGAACTTGATCAACTAAAATTCCGACATCCTGATTTTTCATTGATACAAGGAGAATAATTTTTCGTTTAGAAGCTATTTCAGCAGGAGATTTGTCTTTTACGTGGTTTTCTGAACCCCAAAGAAGGATTGAAAGATTGAAAATGCTCACTATAGAGCCACGGAGATTCACAATGCCCTCGAGGATTGTGGATGTCCTGGGAAGCGTTGAAATATTCTCGGTCTGAAAAACTTCCTTCAAATAATGAATCTCAAAACCATAAAGATCGTCAAAAACTCTAATGATAAGGTACCTTTCTACATTTGCTTTTTCTATTGACGGTACCGTTGTCATCTTCTTAATCATCCTTTCATATTCCCAAATAGTGAAAAGATTGAAAAAAGATTACGTAATTTCGTTATTTTTTCCTTTTTAATTTCTCGTGTGGTTCCTGAATATTCCGAAGTGAGATATGTAGAATCGCTTTCCTCCATGGCGAATAATCCCTTTTCTACCATAGCTTCTGCCATAGCTTCTAAGTTTTCATCTTCATAGAATAGAGCGGTTGTTTCTAATACGATATTGTCAATAATTGGACCTAACCCAGGGAAAACAGACAGATTATGTCCTTCCAATGATGAATCAGTCGTTTCATAGATTACTTCATCAATAGAACCGTTAGAATCATTCACAGGAATTGCCATCATCATGCGAATCGCTTCGAATATACGAGAAGAAAGCTCATTAATAATTTCAACAAATTTTCTGGAAGTGGTTAGAGTAACCGGAAAATTATCTATTGTCAGCAAACAAACTAAATCCTTGTAACCACGAATAAAGATGCGAGAACCCTCATGAATACCAATATCATTTAACTCCATGTTATTCCCGATCATCTCTCCAAATTGGACAATAGCTGCCATCAATCCTGCAACCAGAGCTGGATCTTTTCCAGAAGTCTCTTTATAAGCCCTTGAGAAAATAGGAATACCAGTACTCTTGTTGAGGAGGAGTATCTCCTGAACGGATAATGTAGGAATTATTTCCTTTTCCTGATCGGAATCTACACCTTCAAAGGGTCGTTCAGCTGTAATATTTACCGCCTCAGTGGTCTTATTATCCTTGGAATTATGATTAATAAGATACATGTTTAAATACTTCGGAAATTTTTATCTTGGGGAAATTGGATCTTATTTGGACTAACTCTGAACCACGACAATATTACATGTTGTTTGATTTTTATTAGAGATTCTAAATAATTTCTTCGAAGAATATTATTTTCTCCCAAATTTTACTTTTTCATGAAAAAAAATTATTGAAATTCATCAATCCAACAGAAAAGGATCACGATACATGCGTTGTTATGTATCTGACTATAATTGAATCAATTATTTTACTAAAAGCTTTCAGATTCTCTTCATTTATCTCGTAATATAGAACGTTGGGTTCATTTTCTAATGTTTCTGGTTCTTCAATGAATACCTCTGATTCAAGGACATCAATAAAAATGACGGGAACTAGTGGATCAATTATCAGTTTTCTGAAATTTTGGTAATAGTGTTTTGCAGCTTCAAATGACTCTGGATCATCCTTTTCAAACAGAATGATAGCGCCTGATGCTCCACTGTAGTAAAGACGAAGTTTTTCCATCAACTCTTTACCAGCTGTTTGCAGGAGAATGACAGTTACTCGATTGTTGCCTTTTAAGAGATTAACAGTAGAAATACTTATCCCTAAAGCTGCAAAGTTGCGAAAAGATGACTGATCACGATGTTTTTGGAGGAGTTTTTGGGTAAATTGGCTTACGAGTTCCTTGGGATGGCTAAGAACGCATATTTTCACCTTATATTCATTTTGAATTATGCTCTCGGTCATTCTAGCATCCATCCTTCTCATAGGTCTGTCTTTGCCTGTTCTAAGCCTTCGTTTTCTTCCTATTTCACTTAATCCTTATAAATAACTCCAAAAAGCGGGGGATGTTAACGAAATTATTGTTGTGGTTATTCAAGTATAAAGTATTACTCCATCTTTTAATATCCTTTTATTTCAAGAAATTTTGTTACTTCAGATATAGATCACTTATCAATCTAAACCAATAAATTTATTCTAATAGAAGAAAATTTTGAAAATACTCAAAAGGATGATCTTGAAAAACTAAGAACTAATTATTTGAGAATCGAAAAAGCATGGAATGATGAATGACAACCATACCAGACCTTATCAGATTGTATATTCGTGGATTCAAGCAGCTTTTTTACTATAAGCCTGGTGAGACGGGGAAAAAAGAAAAACTTTCCATATTTAAGATCATCATCTTTATCGCGTTTATCTTAGCATTTATTTTTACCTTTCTCCAGTTCGAAGAGAAAAACATTTCTAGTGTGACTATAGAGGAATGGAGAGAAAAAGAAAAAATCGCGTTCCTTGATACTATTCCACTATCGATATACGGGGTATTAGCTCTTCTCATGAACGTGATAATTATAACTGGTATATTCTTTTTTCTTTTGACTAAGGACAAACCATTACATTTAAGAGAAATTCCTCAAAAAATCAAAGAACTTCCTAAGCAAATTAAAGATTTTACCTGGAATTATCCTGTAGAGACACTGGTAACACTATTACTTCTAGCAAGTCTTTCCATTGATAATATTCTCCTAGCATCTCCTAATGAGGCTTTCTTAAACCTCGTGTATTATTCAGGAAAAGGATTATTTATGGTATGGGCTATAATCTCACCTATTTTGATTTTTAGCGCTCTCCTAATCTCTTTCGATATTTTTACTAAAGATTATCCGAAATTAATGCATGGGTATAATAAAAAGAATTCAGCTTTTTTCATTTTGTGTCTCATTATTGCTTTTGTTATCCTATTAATCATATCCAATGCAGGGATAAGTGGTGAAGTAAGTCCTAAATCTATCCCAGGGTTAGAGGGGATTTATTATTACAATGAAGGTTTAAATTGGATCATGGGAGGTACTTTTGTCGTTCTTTTAGCATTTTTAATAATAATCGTCCTTGAAATCGTAATTATGATAAGAAATGGATCGACAGAAATGCGAGAAAGGCGGAAAGCCAATTTTTTATTACTTTTTCCTTTCATATTAATGTTTGTTTATGCAAAAGCATTTTCAGCGACTTTTTCCTTTGGTCTAAGATTGAAATCCTTAACAGATATAATAGATCTCTTAAATCTCTGTGTGGTGATCTTTCTATCAGTCTTTAGAGTCTTATCAGTTCAAGAACGAACAGAGAGAAAGCAATTCGAAAAAACTGGTCGAATTAACACCTATAAGAAATGGTTTGAATCAGTACCACCCTACTGTAAAGTATTAGTACTGTTTTATTTAGCATTCACATCTTTCTATGCAACTTTAGAAGCAAATACAGTAGCCGCACTTATTGGGATTCAACACGAATTTAAGCAAGTACGAATGTATGTTTATGTTCTTGCGACACTTTTTTCGGTCTTTTTTGTATTCTGGCGATATCAGCCCTTTGGTGAAACACCATTACCAAATTCTACCAATGCTCCTTTGGAGGAATAATGAAAAAGAGATTAAAAGAAGGGTGTATCTGAAGCCTTATAACGCAAATTTATTTCAATTAAATTATTAGGTTTTTTTCCCATGCTTCACTCCTATCCCAGAATTTCTTAAGTTATATAAGAACGGTTATGTCCAGCTTATTTACCATAGAGGGCAAAATATTAGATAATCCTTCAATGGATTTTTTTCTGTGTATCCAATGACCCCATTCAATGATAACTTACCATTTAGCTTTCTCCCTTCATAAAACAGATATCCTAGCTGTATAGGTGCTAGCATTATTAAAACAGATAAACACAATCCTAAAACAACCTTTAATTCGACTGCAATCCCTAGAAGGGAGGAAAATATAGGAAGAGAGAATATGAATATTCCCAAAAAGATAGGGATGCCTGGAATCAAGTGTAATAGAATCGATTTTGTTGCTGAATGTTGTTCGTATGGTTCCACCATTTTTTTTTAATCCTTAAAGTGATTTTTTTTTTAGATATTCACGAGTTCTTGATTGGAATCCAGAAATCTGATTCGTTTGAAAACCCTTACCTTGGTTTGAAGACCTCGAAGGTCAGAAAAGATTAAGGTTGAGGAATATGTATTTTTCATTTTTTCTTCGGTTTAGATGAATAGTATCTATTTCCACTATCAGAAAACCGTCCAAGAATTAAACTTACAATGATTGAGGCTAGAAATATAATAGGATAAAAAAACCAATAAAAAAACACCACAGAAATATTCCGTTGTTTTGTTTTCTTTTCTGGGAGCTTTTGATTTACTAAGGAGGGCATCTGGTTAGCAATCATCTTTCTTTGATTAACTTCCGATACGATCCCTTTTCGATTGAATCCATTTTGAAACGGATTTAATCGCATATGACTTCGAAAATCCCGATATATCCAAATGAACCATCCTGAAATATAGTTTTTAGAGTTCATTACTTGAATAGAATGCTTTATAATTGAAACCTGCCGCTCTTCAGAGAATTTAGCAGGAATTTTTGAAGAATCATTATTTCCAAACTTCGCTCCAGCACCAAATTCGGTAATTATCCAAGGTTTCTTACTAGAACGTGTGTATAGGTTATCTAAGAAGAAATTTAAGTTATAAACGCTTAAATAATACCATCCAATATATTCATTACAACACAAGACATCTACTTCGTCAATAAATGCTTTAGGGGAAACTAGGGAGGTCCAGAATTCGAGAGCACATGAAAATAAACGACTACTATCAATTTTTTTACCATATCTTAATAAAATGCTCATGAATTGTAAGCATGATCGGTTTAGAACTGGGATTTCATTACCAGCTGACCACATAATGATACACGGATGATTGAAATCTCGTTTGATCATCGAATGAAACATACGGATAGCTAATCTCAATGCTTCATTATTACTGAAGTTGATTCCCCAGTAGACTGGAATTTCTTCGAAAACTAATAAACCCTCTTCATCACAGATTTCATAAACAGATTCATCATGAGGGTAATGTCCTGTCCTAAGAGCATTAAAACCTAACTCCTTTATATTCAAAACATCTCTTCTACGTGCCTCTTTTGGAATAGCTCTGCCATAAGGAAGGAGCTCTTCATGTAAACTAACCCCGTGTAGTGAGATAGGCCTATTATTCAGATAAATTTTTCCCTCCTTTACATCAACTGTACGAATACCAAATCTAACTGTATAAGGTTCTTTTGACTTTCCCAATGATAGCTCAATCTTATAAAGGTTGGGAGCATTGGAAGTCCAGTATTTGGCTTCTTCTAACTGTATTGAGAAACGTCCACTATTTTTTCCATTGAGAATTGACCAATTTCCACTTTTAATCACCTCTGGTTTGCCCTGTTCTTTTCCTTTATTACTCTTCGTTGACAAATCACCTAAATAATATGTCTTCCAATTAATTTTGTTTTCTTCTTGGGTTAAACCAATTTTTTCATCCTTTGGACCTTTAAGTTCACATTTTACGTTGAGAATTGTTTTTTTAGTGTTGTGGAAATTAGAGGTGACTCCGACCCATTTTATCCGATATTTATCTAATACCAGTAGTGTAATATCTCGATATATTCCACCCCAATTAAACCAGTCCCGACTAATAGTAGGAATACGATCTTTTCTTCGGAAATTTTCTACTCGAACTATAAAATAGTTCTTGGAATCATTTTTGAACATTTTCTTCTTTATGCGAAATTTAAATGGTTGGAAATTACCTTCATGAATACCACAATCGTGACCATTAACCCAAAGGTGTGTATGATAATTTACTGCCTTAAATTCGATGAATAAATC
>JAEOTU010000121.1 GCA_016839665.1 Candidatus Hodarchaeota archaeon | reverse complement strand
TCAGAGGTTGAGATTTGTTAGATGTATAAGCTTCAATCAGTTGAGTTAACGCATCCATTCCACAGGTTGCAGTAACAGAAGGTGGAACTGTTACCATTAACCTCGGATCAACAATTGCAATTTTAGGGACTAGATGAGGACTACGTATACTAGCTTTAAACTTCTCTTTTTTTGCTAAGATTACTGCGTTTTTTGTTACTTCACTTCCTGTTCCAGCAGTGGTTGGGACAGCAATGATTGGTAATGATGGTTGAGTTATTACTGACCCTTTTCCTATTACTTCCATATAGTCTCTTGCTGACCCCCCGTTGGTAGATATCCCAGCAATAGCCTTTGAAGCATCAATAGCGCTACCCCCACCCAGTCCCAAAACCACATCTGGTTTGAAATCCTCAGCTCTCTGAACACCAAGATCAATAATTTCAATAGTGGGTTCTCCTTTAATTAAAAAGGTATCAAACTCAAAATCAAGTTTCGATATTGAAACTGTCAGAGCTTCTCTCGTTTCGGGGGAGTCTAATGCACTACCACTCGCAACCACCAATAATCGTGATCCAAACTCCATCACAAGAGATCCAATGTTTTGAAACTGTTTTGGGCCAAAAAGAATTCGGGGAGTGTGAAGAAATTCAAATTGCATTTTACTCCCCTATTTTGATAGAAAAGCTTCTTCTGTCTCTGGGTATAGATTTTTATGTTTAATACCTTCACGGGGTTTAGCCATCATTTCTTCAACTGTTTCTCGCCATTTTTGATAATGGTTAGTAGTTTTATGATCATCCATTCCAGTTTCGTCACGATAAACCTCATAGAGGAAGAAACGATTGGGGTCGTCTAAGCACTGTAAAACATCAAAACGTAGATTCTTAGGCTCCTTTCGTGTGTTCCGAGCATTCTCTAAACTCGCTTCGATAAAAGCTTCTCGATTTTCAGGCTTTACATAAACACTTACACATGCAACAAACATATTTATCACCTTTTACTCGTTATAAATAATTTGAAGCACATACATAACAGATTTTTAAGAGGATTTCTAATCTAAGTTCAACTTCTTTATGAGATTTTTCAATGGACTTTTATCGTTGGATACAGGTTTCGAACCAGAAATGATCTTTTGATCTTTCAAATCCAATGTGAATCTTGATTCAAGACAATTGACACCGATCCCAGCATATTGAGAATATATTAGGGGGGCGATTCTTGAGTACATCTCTGAAGAGAGATTAGCCAAATCACCATTAACGCTTTCTAGGTTTTTAGAAATTGGCTGATACCGATAAAAACCTTTAGATCCCATATGGTTAATAAAATCCCGTTCTTTTAGTGTATTCAACACATTACATACAGTGTTAAAGTCTAAATTAAGGATCTGCTGAAGTTCCCAGATAGACAATCCTTTTTGAAGGAGCTTCTTATTGGTAAAAAGACGCTTCTCTTCATCATTTGTAATTGTAGAGAGAAATGTGGAATCTTTCCGTTGAACATCCCTAATTAATAAGAGCACCTTTATTTCTAATTCATTCAAGTTCAATGTATCTTTCAGAAGCGATATTATTTGTGGTTTGAATACTAGTAAAGGTGCCAAGATTATCTACGAAATTGACTCCTCCGTACAAATATAAGATTATATACTAGTGCAGAGCTAAATGCAAATGGTTTTTGAAAACACCAAAGCTAGTGATTGATATTCTCATATAAAAAGTGAAGAACATTCAATCTTTGATTAAAAAGTCATCTAATCGATCGCGTGCTTTTTCTCGTTCTACGCTATGATGTTCAAGGAAAGAATTAATCTTTTCGATAAGCATTGCTTTCAATTCACCAGTAAGCAAATCTCCGTTTCGATAATCTTCCTCTATAGTTTTGAGCTTATTATCGTCAGGTTCAAAGAGGATTTTCAACCATTGAAAACTAACGTCGACATCTGGGTCTCCCCCTTTTTTCCGATGTTCCGCGATAGACACCTGACCTCCTGAAAATGCATATTTCTTAATCTTCTTTTCAACGGTTTTTGGATCATCCGTCACATAAACAGTTTGAGTTGGATCAGAAGCAGACATCTTACCTTCAGGTCCACCAAGGGCAGGAAGAAAAGAGCATTGAATACTGGCGGGTTTATAGTATCCTAGTCGAGGAAGGACATCACGAGCCAACCGAAAGTGTGGATCTTGATCTATCGCGTGTGGAATGAGACAGGGGACGTTTTTCCCCTGTCTAACGCTTTCAAGAACTGCAGGAACAGCTTGAATGCTTGTGTAAAACACACTTCCAATATTGATGGAATTATCAAATCCAAACGAAGCTTTAACTGTGGAATAAGTAATTTTCTTGGCAATGGGAAGAGCAATGTTGTAGAACGTTTTAGCATTGTCTGTATCAATTACGATTTCAGTGTTTTTAGGTTCAAAACCTAAAGCAATTACATCACAAGCGTTCTCGATCGCATAGGAATAGGTATCTTCCTTACTCAATTTTTCATCAAATAAGAATTTCTCGTCATCAGTCAGTTGGAAAATGAACTTGACCTGAAATTTATCCTGCAACCATTTAGTAAAAATCCAAGGAACCAGATGTCCTAAGTGGATGTCCTCGGAGGGCCCCCGACCAGTGTAAAGATAGTATTTATTTCCTTTTTCCCATTGATCTAAAATAAAATTCATATCTCGATGAGTAAAAAAGGTTCCACGTCGTAACATATAGTGTAATTCACCAGTATGCTTTTTTATTCTTTCAAGCAGAACCTCATCGATTGGTTCTGTTCCAAATCGCTCCATTAGTTTATCATAGTCCACTTTACCATGAACTTCCCATGGTGTGACAACGAAATCATTATCATTCTCTTCTGTCATTGTTTAGAGCCTCTTGAGTCTTTTAATGGTCGATATATTGCAAAACAGGATAAAAGATTCTGATCTAATCTCTTTCTTAGTCAATTTCCCCACAAATGTGTCATTAGTATATAGTCTCTTGTTTGAATTTTCTAAGCATCGACAAGAAAAGTTATGATAAATTTCTATGGACTTAATTTTTGATGATTTAAGAGTCTTAAAGTATATTAAAGTGAAAAAGGGAATTATCATGAAAGATCCAGAGCTTTTTAACGATGTTCTTACTCAGGCATATAAAAGAATGCACAAATATACTTGCGCTGAAGCATCTTTACAAACATTACTTTCACTATGGAACCTACCCCTCGAGGAGTATTCTTGGGCTACAGGAGGATATTTAGGGGCTATTTTATCAGGAGAGACTACATGTGGTCTTCTGATAGGGAGTAGCATAGCTCTTAGTTATCTTTACGGTCGTGGGACGAATGACATTCCAGAAAAGTGTGAGGATGAAAGAAACAAAGCTATCCAAGTTGTAGGTGAACTGTATAGATACTTTTTAGAGGAATTTGGCTCAACTAAATGTAAAGAACTTTGTAAAGTAGACTTTAGCAAGGGAGAGGAAATCGGTGAATACATTTCAACAAAAGGCTGGAAACAGACCTGTGATATATTCCTGGAATTTGTATTAAGAAAATGCGTATCATTAGCTGAGGAAGAAAAGGCTTAGAATTTCTTAATAGCTTCCTTCAATAATTCTCTAGCCTCTGTAGAAAACCAGTGTTCCATGAAGATACGTTCTTTTTCCGCTAAAAACTCAAGAATCTGTGCTTTAACTATCTCTATTCGATTAATTTTGATTCTTTTAATTGCTTCTTCAGGTAGAGATCCTAATGATTTGGCTTTTTCAATCGATTTACTTAGTACCTGCTCCAAAGGAAGCACTTTGTCAACCAAACCTATTCGAAGTAATTCTTCAGAAGTATAGAAATCACCTGTATACGTTATCTCTTGAGCATATCGTGATCCGACAATCTGTCGTAAAATACAATCTCCTGGGTATGGAATCGGAACTCCAAGTTTTATCTCATTAAGCCCCATGAGTTTTCGTCCTTCGCCGATAAATCGATAGTCACAACAGAGGGCTAAGATGCATCCTCCAGCTATTGCATGCCCTAACAATCCTGCGACTGTAGGTTTAGGGAATGTATACAAATCCAAGCAGAGTTGATTATACGAGCGATAGAATACACTAAACTCCTTTTCATCAAGCTCATATAACTCTGGAATGTCAAAACCAATGGCAAAAAATTTCTCATTTGAAGTACTCAACACTATACCCTTAACATCGGAATCGTCCCTCAATTGTTTGAGATTTTTTGCTAAGTTATTAACCATCTCGAGATTAATTGCGTTTGTAACTCCCCGATTTAACCTTAACACTCTTACTGATTCATGTGATTCTATATTTATCATTCCTTATTCCCAACTATTGCGATTTCAGTTTTCAAGTCCTAAGCCCCATTCATAATTCCTAATTCATAGAACGCTTAAAATTCATTCCTAGGTGGCAATAGGTAGAGAATTAAGAAAATGGAGTAAATCTTTAATAGCGACGATTATAATGAAAAACCGAGCTTCTGTTCAATATACCATGGATTTTCTGAAATAAAGTTACCAAATTTCTCCATTGATTCGGAAAGATTAACAGCGTATCGGAACCCCGTTGTTTTTAATTTTTCATCGTCTACCCAAATATCTCTGCCAAGTTTCTCGAATAAGACAGGAATCAACATAGATTTTTCGTTTGCTTTCTTTATCCGCCTAATAATTCGAGCCAGGAAATATATTGGTTTAAATACAAAAAGTGGTATGGGAATTATCGTCACCTTTTCTCGTTGAAGGGCTTGCCCTAATTCTTGAACTGCCTCCTCAAAAGTAGGGGTACAACCCACAAGGTTATATACTTCACCATTTCCTCTTTTAAAGTCAATTACAAATCGAATAGCCCGAGCAACATCCTTAGCATCAACAAGGCTAATCTTGTCTTTGCCTCCACGTGGAAGAGGTACAAAACGCCCAATAAACATTCGTGAAAAGGCATCTAATGTCGAACTTGACCCGCCTATAATTCCAGCAGGACGAAGAATGGTAATTTTTTTTTCGGGATGATTTGATTGATACTTATGAACAAGCTCTTCGCCAAGGGCTTTAGAGAGCTCATAATGCTTCTTCATATTGAAGTCAAGGGGAAAATCTTCGGTAACTCCTCGGCCGTTTGTTCCTGACATATTACCGTACACCGCAATAGAAGAGAGATAGATTAATTTCCTAATATTATGGTGATGAAAACCACGAAGAATCCTTTCTGTTCCGTTGACATTGACATCATATAAGAGCTCCCAAGGTTGCCATAGATTAAAAATCGCACCACAATGAATTAATGTTGAAGATTGAGGATCTGATACTTGAGTGAATGCTAAAACATCATTTTCATTACTGAGATCGCCAGAAAATACTTCTACAGTCTTTTCTAAGCACCAGTCTAGGAAACTCTGCCTATAGGGGTTCCCATCTTTCTCTCGAACCAGTAGTCGAATTTTCTCTGGTTTTTTCGCATATACTGTTTCATCAAGCAAGTAGCGAACTAATGCTTGCCCAACTAATCCTGTACCCCCTGTTATCAATAGTGTCACTTTTCAACCCTCAAAATTATTGTCCGATTTCTAAAATCCTACTTCAATAAAAAAACCCTAAAAAATGCAAACTATGGAATAACTTAGAAGAGATCAATTATTATTAAGTGAAAACATCTTAAGAATGTCAAATATTTGAATAAATCATGTTTAATCCTGGAAAAATTGGCTCGTTGGAGCTTCAAAATCGTTTTATTCGTTCTGCAACAGCTGAATTTGCAGCAAACGATGATGGTACTGTCATTGACGAATATTATGACTTGTATTCTAATTTAGGGAAAGGAGAAATAGGCCTCATAATTCAAGGCCATCTGT
>JAEOTU010000120.1 GCA_016839665.1 Candidatus Hodarchaeota archaeon | reverse complement strand
TCGCTACTAAGTCTACAATTTTATTTGGGTTGCTTTCCGATAAACTAAATACCTTCGTAAATATATAAGTACGTGATTCTCCAACTTCAACGTACCATTCTGGTTCCTGATTAACCTTCCTAGTTATCACTCCCTCTATTGGAATTGAAAACAATAATATTGTATTGATAATAATCGTTTTACATAGTATTTGGAGATTAATTTCATCTGAGAACTGCATATATTAAACCTGGAGAGATTTCATATTTTTATAATTCATATAATAGTATTTTAATTTTTCTTACAAATTTTTGAAATCTAATTGAAGCTTACCGACTCCAATAGGTTGAAAATTCTCAACTTTTATATGAAGAAACATTGAATAATTTGATTCCTTTTCTATTACTATATCTTTTTATCCAAGACTTCACGGTTTCCGAAAAATAAGTAAAAAATTCTTTGTATCAGTTCATAGAGAGGAGTGTAGGAGTTTTTTCCCCTAATAACCTAAAAATATCCTTTACTAGAATTTTTTAGCTCCTCACAGAAAATCATAAAAAACAGATATAATTATGGAAATTTTACGAAAACCAATATAGGTGAGAAAAATGGCTGGTATGGGATCTGGTTATGGTAAAACCATTTTATTTGGGGAACATTTTGTTGTTTATGGTGTACCCGCGCTAGCATCAGCAATAGGCGATGCCACAACCTGTATCGTTGAATCTAAGGATGGAACAGGGTATGAATTGAACGATGACCGACCTGAAGTCTCCGGATATAAAGAGAAGAAGTTTGATGAACAAAAAATCTCTATAAAAAATGTTTTGAATTATATGGGTGTCAACCTTAATGAAAAAGCTCTGAAGATAACACTCGGGGGAGAACTCGTATGCGCGAGTGGTGTTGGTGCTTCTGCTGCGAGTTGTGTGTCACTTGCTAGGGCAATAAATGATGAATTTAACTTAGGATGGGATGATGAGAAAATCAATGCCGCTGCTTATGAAGGAGAAAAGGGATATCATGGAACACCTAGTGGAATTGATAATACTGCTTCAACATTTGGTGGTTTGGTATATTTTATACGAAATCTTGAAGGTGGCCCCAATACAATAGAGACAATTAAACTAGAGAAACCAATTGAATTGGTGATTGCGAGTTCTGGAATGACAGCAAACACATCAGTTGTGGTTGGAGATGTACGAAAAAAGAAGGAGGAGGATCCAGAGTGGTTTGAGGGAATAGTTAAGGATTATGAAGAAGTAATCAAAGATAGTCGTAATGCCCTAGAAAGCATGGAATTAGAGCGAGTCGGTCAGCTTATGGACAAAAACCATGAACTTCTACAGAAAGTAACTGTATCAAATGATGTTTTGGATAAAATGGTCGAACTTGCTAGGGATAACGGTGCTTTAGGAGCCAAAGTAACTGGAACCGGACGAGGGGGAAATATAATTGCTTTGACTCCCGGCGCTGAACTACAAGATAAAGTATACAATGCATTAAAAGATGCGGGACATCCCGCGTGGAAAACTCTAATCGGAATTTAATCTTTAGCACAGAAGGTGGAAAAATAAATGTATTTTCGGGAATATCTGAATAAACTTGAAAAGAGCGGAAAAATTACTAGAATTGAAAAAGAAGTTAGTATAGATATTGAAGCAGCAGCTGTCTTAAAGGCAGCAGAACCAACTCCACTTCTATTTAAGAATGTGAAGGGATTTTCAGATTTTTTGGTTGCAGGTAACGTTTTTTGTACAAAAGAAAGCATTGCAGATTATTTTGGAATTTCTACAGCACAATTGATTCCTAATCTAACCGAAGCTATTGATAATCGAAGTCCACCTGAAGAGATAAGTGACGCTCCCTGCCAAGAAGTTTTAATGGATGGGGTTGATCTCGATAAGCTTCCAATTTTGAAGCACAACGAGCGAGACGGAGGTCGATACATCTCTTCAGCTGTTGTTGTAACTAAAGATCCAGAATTTGGTCAAAATCTGGATTTTCATCGGGCAATGCAATTCGAAAAGAATAGAATGAGTACTCGGATAATCAAAGGTCGAGATTTTTACAAATTTTTGGAGAGATCAGGAGAAGTAGAGGCTGCGTATTGTGTTGGAAACACTCCTAACATCCTTGTTGCTGCTGCAACTTCCGTAAAAACCGGAATTAATGAACTAGAGATTGCAAATGCTCTAGCAAAAACTGAAGTAACGAAAGCTAAAACACTTGATCTTTTAATCCCTGCAGGCTGTGAGGTAGTTTTAGAAGGAAAAGTGTTCATGGCTGATCGATCAACAGAAGGGCCTTTCATCGATTTGACTGAAACATATGACATTGAGCGCGAAGAACCAATTTTTGAAGTAAAATCAATTAGTCATCGAAAGAACCCGATTTGGCAAGCTCTTGTTCCTGGCGCGCTAGAACACAAAGTCCTTATGGGTATGCCACGGGAACCTACCATCTTCAAATCGGTGAACGAAGCGGGTGTAAAATGTCTTGATGTTAATGTAAATCCTGGGGGTTCCTCTTGGCTCCATGCTATTGTTCGCATTGATAAACAAAACGAAGAGGATGGAAAGAAGGCTATACATGCTGCTTTCGCTGGCCATAGAAGTTGTAAACACGTCTTTGTTGTAGATAAAGATATCGATATTTATAATCCATTAGAGGTAGAATGGTCAATGGCCACTCGATTTCAGGCTGAAAGAGACCTGGTTGACATTGGAAAAGAACCAGGTTCAAGTTTAGACCCTAGTGCTGAACCTGGGACAAAAATCACTAATAAAATGGGCTTTGATTTTACAGCACCGTTAGTGACGAAAGGTAAAAGTTTTGCTCGTGCTGA
>JAEOTU010000119.1 GCA_016839665.1 Candidatus Hodarchaeota archaeon | reverse complement strand
CTTCCAAAGCCGCTGTGGCTTAGTTGGTAGAGCGACAGACTTGTAATCTGTTGGTCGTGGGTTCAAGATATGAGATTCTGCTGAATCCTATATGAAATTCCCACCAGCGGCTATTACTATTGCTCTCTTATAAAAAACATCCTTTATTATCAGAAAAAATACGTGACAAGACATGGAATCATCACAGTTAATCACTACTTGGCGCTACCTTTCTAATGGACAGTGTGCCTTTAAATCAGCATCAACCTCTCTAAAAATGCGCTGTAATCATCTTTTTACAGTTACAGGAACTTGCCAGTATACTGATTGCCCCCTTATTCAACCTGAATTTTATGCGTTTCAGCAACAGGAAAGTTTGGTATATTTCATTGAAAAAGATCCAGAGGCACCTCCATCTTCAACATGGGGCTTTACTGAGTTACCAGAGGATCGAGAGGACGCAAGAAAAGTAGTTGATAAAGCGATTAAGAATCTAAATGAAAACCTAAAAACCGCGATTTGGCGTAGGTTTGAACAACAATTTAATGTAGCGGAAACAATTAGAACGGCTGAAGAGTTGGCAGACGAAGACGAAGAATTATTTGATGAGGAAGTTGGGGACGATACAGAGGAAAAATAACCCCAAATTATGATAGAACAACGATGCGACAATGATGAGACCTGACAAGTATGAGCTGAGCAATGAAATTTTATAGTTACTCTGAATCGCACGTTGTTTTGGGGTTTATGTAACCTAAAAGGACGAATCTGGAATACAGCCATTAATTTGCTAAAATCATGCACGGCTTGTGAGAAAGTCTTTGATATGGCGTCAATTGATAATGATTCTGCTTTAATTAATAAACGTGTTATTTTAGTACGTTTTGGGGGTGAGTTTGGTATAAAAAGTCGTCAAACTCGTCGAAGAATGGTGGGCCACCTTCGACATAATATAAAAACTCTTCTAAAGCAATACGGAACCTTTAAAATTATTGATTTTCGGGATCGTTTGCTTTTATTATCTGAATCTTACAGTGATCTCGAAATTCCAGCTCATGACATTGTTAATTCAATCAGTGGAGTTTCATCTGTAAGTCCTGCGCTAATTGTTGAAGCTACAGAAAGGACTATTATCTCTGGAGGGTTAAGGGATGCTACGGCATATATTCAACCTAATAATAGCTTTGCTGTTCGGGTACGTAGAGAAGGAAAACATCCTTTCTCCTCAATGGATATTGCAAGCAAATTAGGTTCAACAATTTTGTCGTCTGGAATTGAAGATATTAGAGTAGATCTCGAAAACCCAGATTTCGAAATTTTTCTGGATATTCGGGGTTCATTAGCCTTTGTCTATACAAAAGTTTTTCGGGGTATGGATGGAATACCATCTCAGTCTCAGGGAACTGCTATCGCCTTGATTCGTCCTAATTACAACTCTATATTCGCAGCTTGGTTAATGAAAAAGAGAGGAATAAATATTGTACCTATTTTCTTTAAGACGGGTAAACCCTCTGAAGAAGAATTTATCAGCAAAACTCAATCACAATTCGGTCATCCTATCGCCATTATTTCAATACAATCTTTATTAGATTCCCTCAAAACCAATCACTCACTGTGTTTATACTGTCAGATGTATTGTGAGCATATTTCCCAAAATATCTCCAAGGAACAACGAATCCCAACTATTGTATCTCCTACTTGTTTTGATTTTAATGAAGAAACAATGTCTTTAGAATCACTGGAAATCTTGGAAAAAAAATCAATTCTCCCCGTAATTAGACCAATTCAACTAGGATTTTTTGGACAAAGACTGGATCATGAGAACTTAGATCAAAGTGCTTGTTGTACTTTTAGATCTAAAGTTTCTCTTCAGAAGTATGAGGATTTTTATAATATAGACATAGAGAAGATTTTCTCATTCCAACCTGTGAGGTAATCAATTATTTAATATTCCTTTGTTCAATTCCACCGTTTGGACTTTTTTCTGAAAATAAATAACCCTCAAATCGTGAGATCTTAGTGCTTAAATCTTTCCATGCTTGAGTGGGTAAGCCTGCTTTCACACAGATATAATCAAGGTAAGTAGAGAGGGTCCACTTTTGTTCAACTGGAACCTGGGGTAGTAGAAGCCCTCGTTGATAAGGCCCTCGTTCTGCAATTAATCCATGTTTTCCAATTTCTATTAAATCAAAATATTCTTGAGGATCTGTGACTTTGATTACCTCGGGAACAGTTAGTATGGTGATCTCAACAGTGATATTTTCCATTTCATCATAAGTAACTGGAGGAAACCGAGGGTCATGGATTGCAGCATCAATTGCTGAATCAATGGTTGATTGAATAAGTGTGCTTTGTGGGCTTTCAATTCGCCCTATACATCCTCTTAAGTTTGGTTCTTTCCCTTGAATGATGCGATGAAGAGTTACAAATACACCAGAATGATCGAAAAGATCCTTGGGCGCATCGTTTGGAATTCCAATCTTTTTATTATCTTTGAGGTAAGTCTCTATAGTTCGACGAGCTAATTTGACAAGAAATTCCCCAGAATACATATTATGCATCCTTTCTACTGAATTCATAACTAAATATGTTGTTGTATTGAAATATTTAGGAATGATAGCTAAACTAACCTGACATGACACAAGTTTAATGATTTTTTTGGAATCTATTGCTATTATTAATAAATTTTTTACTTTTTTGTTCAGTTGAGGATAAGGAAATCGATTATTAATCTTACGTATACTCTGAAAAATTGATTATTTCATGTTTGAAGTCTCTAATTTGACTGATAGCTGGATATAAACTAGAAAATGATGAAAAATAGCCTCTTAGTCTTGGTCAGAATAGTGAAAAAGGCCATGAAAAGCTGATTTGGTTCCCTTGAAACCAAAAAGGATTATTATTAAAATACAAAAAGAATGTTAAAGAGGTCACATAAGAAAAGCCCGAATCTTCATTGAGATCGAGTAAAGAACGACGAGACAAGGATTGAAAATGAGTAGAGAAAGAAGGCATATTAGTCAGCGTAAGATTCGACGTATTAAACGTGTCACCGATGATTCTGCTTTACAACTAGAAACCGAATCAACCGCTACAAAACCTACAGGGCTCTCTCCTAATACAAAAATGTATTATACTAAGGTTTGTTTCGGTATTGGAACCGGACTTATTGCAGGCCTTATTTATATGTTCCCAGGGGTATCCGCAAGTGAAAGAATATTACTACTATTACCTATTTGGTTCATAATTCTTATTCTTGGGTTACTTATCTGTGTATTTTTCGTTAGATTTATCCTACACATTACAGAAGATCAAATCGATCAAAAAAGACTTTGGCTTTCTGGAACATTTACCTTAACTGTATTATTCATCGTTGTTTCCTCCCTAATGTGGATGCTAATGTCAACCTTTTTTTTGGTATAATTTAATTGCAAGACTTCTTTAGTTAATAATCTCTTGGTACTAAATTCTAGATCAACCAATCTTCACCTGCAACAAAAGAACGACTAATCTGGGCACCCAGTAGTTCTAATCCTTCTCCTGTCAAGGCACTAACTGGAAGTAAAGGAATTTCACTCATTACTTCAACCAGCTGGCCTGTTTGAAGAGAAAACTCCCGCGCCATACCAGAAAGTTCTTCTATAGCGTCATATGGATTTTCTCGCCATGTTAAAGCAGTTTCAATCTGATCAGGTTTCAGAAGATCGATTTTTGTCATAACGTGAGTCATTGGAAGATTTAAACGTATTTGGACAGAAGATGCTAATAAACTAATGGAGAGAAATCCTGCAATATCGGAAACCAAGACAGAATCAAATAAAAAAGCCAGAAGTGATGTGTCACTTGGAAAACTCTCAGTAATTCTTAAACTGAAATTACGATACGCGAAAAGTTCAATTTGGCCTGGAGTATCTACTAACACAACTGCAGACCTTTCCCCTAGTTCTTCAATGTCTTCACGAATTTCAGTGATATAATCTGCAATTAAATCAGCTGCCATAATCATGGCACCGTTCGGACCTAGCTGGTATTCATCAACTATTCGATCATAATCAATATAATCACGAATATCTACATCCGCTTGATATGGTACATGTTGTACTGCTGGGTCGAGATTCACGATTGTAAGGGAAGCTCCTTTACTAGTTAAATATCGTTGAAGAGCTGAGGTAAGCATAGTTTTCCCTGAACCAGCAGTCCCAACTAAATAGCAAATATTGGTCATTCATCTCATCTTAGAGTATTAATGAAGAGCACTTAATAACAGGGGGAAATTAAATGATTTTGGAGAGGATTTGAGTAATCCGCGCGAATATACAGTCAGAGAAATCATAACGGTAAATGGTCCCTCACTAGCAACAAAAAGAACTATCCCCCCTTCGAAATAGCGAGTGTCAAAAAAGTTATAGGCAATAGTCCACCGATATAATCCTTTGGTACCGTTAGCATGAGTTTCGTTAGCAAGGATTTCTATTCTATCTATATTGTTGAAAAGGCCTCCAGAGGAGATCTCGATTTGAATGGGAAAGAAATATGTTTCCTCGGTGCTATTACTTGTTTGGTACCAATAATAGTAATCTCTTTGAATGGTAGGTAAGGAGAGAGAGTATGGAGATTCAGGTGGTGATTCTAAAAGGTTTTGAGTTCTAAGTTCGTCACCAATAGAGTAAAGTTTAGCTGAAGGGGAGGATATTACAGCGCTAAGTAAATTACTTCCTAAGAATAATGCAATAATGATGAAGCCAAGCACAATATAGACATTACTTCGTTCTTGAACTAATTTTACACTTCTATTCCTAATACTGGACGCTTTGGCCATTAAAGTTTTTTGATTGCTAGGATTTGTTTTCTCTTCGCTTGTAGAAAAACCTTCTTCTTTTTTTTCCTCTTCTTTTTCATCCTCCTCTGAATCTCCACCAATAAAAAGAACGAGAACAGCAAGAAGTAAAACAATTAATCGGCCAACAGTTGTTTGAACTACTAGCAAGAACCAACCAACATGTGGGATACGCATAACCACAACCCCGTGAACACTGTCTCCTGAAACGACCCAACGATCAGGATTGTGGTTATTATCTCCATTCGTCTTAAAGAAATACATTCCATCTTGGAACCATTTTGCCACAACACGATGGACAACAGGATCAGAGATGCTAGGTGTATCGAATATGATGACGTCCCCGAGGTCTATTGATTCTATTGGGACTTTTTTCACTAGGAGGATATCACCTTGAAAGGGTTGAATACTGTTACTTTCTTCAAAACCATTATAGATGGGGAGCATACTGGTTGTAGTAACTGCTACTGTCGGATGTTTAGGTGAACCCAGAAGAAAATTTATTCCAACGGAAACAGCAACTGCCATCACGACTGCGGTTCCTAGAAGCACTGCTATTTCAATAATCGATTTGTATTTTGGATCCAATCGCAATATTCGTCATTGAAAGGAATCTAATAAGGAGTTTTTAGAAGTATCGCTTAATCATGATGATCTTCGATTATAGTGCGTTATCACAAGGAATATTTCGTTTTTTCCTCCTCTTTATTGCGTACCAAATGGAAAAAATCTAATAACAAAGAAAACGTTGAAAAAATGCATCATATGAAAGTCCATTTAATCATAAAGGCAATGAACTATTATAAAAAGTTGATTACACTAAATTAAAGATAATTTGAGAATAGGACGTACGATATTTTGGATATTAGATATAGTCAAAGTTGTCTATTACATTAAAACATTTAATTTTTAACCCAATTACAGAAGTGAGTTAATAACTGGCTACGAATCAATGAAATATATATTCCGGGTTATTCGGAATGGAGTTACTCTAGGATGAAAATTCCTGCTAAAATGCGAACATTCTGTCCACAGTGTAATACACACACCGATCAAGAGGTTAAAATCGAAAAAGCCAAGCAGAGAGGTGGAGGAATGAATCAGGGTAGTCGGAGATCAGCACGGTGGACAAGCCGTATTGGAAATCATGGACGATATTCACGTCGTCCGATCGCTGCTCGGAACATGACCTCAAAAACCACTAAAAAGGTTGATCTTCGCATTACGTGTTCACAATGCGGAAAGAAATGGATTCGTAGTAGGCCGAGGGCTAAAAGAACTGAAATCAAACGAATTTAACAGCGAATGTGTTAGTTGGCTACCTTAAACACATCTATCGAGGGAATATAAAATGGCAGAGAAAGAATCTCAGGATTTAGCTAATTCTAACTCTAGGGACATCGAGGATTCTAGTCAGATAAAAACTCCTCAAGAAGGAATGACATCTGATCCCTCTGAGTTAATGGAAAGACTTGGGAGAACAAAAAAACGAATATTAATTGAGCTGTATCGGGATTCCGTTGGCTATAAACGGCTTAGTAAGATAATTGGTGTGGGATTAGATACTATTAGAAGTCATATTCGGACAGGAAAGTACAGTAGATCCCTATTAGAGCTTGGATTAGTTGAGAGGGGAGAACAAGGTTGGCAATTGACTCCTCTTGGATTGCAGGTAACAGAATTACTTCAGGAAGATACAGAATTCAAAGCATTTTTCTTTGAATAATTGTTAAGTGCTTTTATACTCTTTTATCTGATCTGTTGTCTATTGGAGGTAATGTCCTAGGCAAATTGGTATTTTTTGATAATTTTTTCTTAAATCATTTTCTTTTCAATCTTTTAAGAGACCCTTAAACCTTTGATTTTAATGTTAAGAAGTAATATTGTTATTCGGAAGCAATCTATGCTTTTAATAGACCCAGAAGGGGAAAGGTTTAAAACTGTGAAGACCTAACCTAATAATACACATTATATAATCGATTATATCAGATAAGAATTTATTCTTAATTAGAGAACTTCAATAATAGTATCAACTGGTATGAACGACTTAGCGGCCTAGGGTAGCTAGGTTATCCCGCGGGGCTCATAAAGAGTTCTATCTTGAGAAACCCCGAGATCGGATGGTTCAAATCCTCCGGCCGCTACCATTCTTTCTTTTAAATTTATTTCATCTTAGAAGAGGATATAAGCCTATAATCGTTCAAATAGAGATGTTACACAAATATATCACCTGAGAGGCAAAAAAGGAGCATTATGTTATCATTCTTTAATTTTTTAGCCATCAAGTAAGATTCTTTAGTTCTGTTATGGCAAGATTTTTTAACTAGATAGGAGTTTATTTACTCGAACGGAAAATACGTGTGGTGAACTAAATAGAAGAAGTGAATAGCTCTCCCCCAAATCGGAAAAAAGATAAAAAATCATTTTGGTTCGAATTTGCAGAGAAAAAAGGTGTAGATCCTCATAAATCAGCATGGCGTAAATTTGAAGAAGACCAAAAAGTAAAACAAACAGGATCAAAACGTTATTGCCGCAAATGCGGTTCAGAGTTAATACTTGATGCAAAATTTTGCGAGCGTTGTGGCCAACGTTTACGATCAAAATGATAAAAGAAAATTCAATTTAATTCTATCTACGACTATCACGTCGGTATTCGGGTTGGCCGACTGGTAATCCTCTTTCTATTCGTTTGATAAAATTACGTTTATTCCGTAAACTTGGTGTCAGACCTTTTCTAGGTCGCGCTTCAACACGGGGTGTCTGATTCCT
>JAEOTU010000118.1 GCA_016839665.1 Candidatus Hodarchaeota archaeon | reverse complement strand
TTGCTACTTTTCAATATTTAAAGATTTTCTAATCAACCTAAAGAAAGCAGAATTATTCTTATAATCCAATTCTTCTCATTTTCACCAGATTTAGCATAATTTGTATTGATCGTTAAGAATTTTTTCTCTTATCATATACAGGATCGTGTACAAGGAGTTTGATATAAGAAGCACTGAAAATAGCGAATTGTAGTGGTTTTCGCTAGTTTTTGATCTAATAAGAAATGCAAAAACTTATTTTATTAAATAAACAATTCTAGTAATAGTATTTACATATATCTAGATATATTCAAATGATAATTTGTAGCCAACCATTACTCTTAATTCCCAAAAAGATATAAGACATGAAAATGTGCTCATTATAAGACGAACTCATTTCATATTTAATGAATCAAAAGTATCATTGGAAAACCTAGGGAAAATCATTCAGATTTTTTTATACTTAATTGATCTTTAACACACCAGAGCAGTTATTTAGAAGACATATCCGAATAATTTCTCTAGTAAAAATCAACCAATAATAAAAATAATGGAGTTAATTATCATGAAGAGAAAAGTAGTTTTTGGCGCAGTTCTGTTATTTTGTGCAACATTAATGATCTCACAGATAATAATTTCTGTAAATAATAGTGAGTTAAATCCTACTACAGACATCCAACAGAGTAGAAGAAAAAGGAGTAATCCAATTATCATAGATGGAGACGATGATTTCGCAGATCAAAAGAAAAAATACAAATGGACTGGTAGTGGGACTATCACGGATCCATACATAATTGAGAATTATGATATAGATATTCCTTACCATAAAAAGAAAGCTGTACCACCTGCAGCAATAAGTATCAGCAATACAACAGTATATTTTATTATTCGCGACAGTACGATGAGTAATTTCAATGGCGATGTTGATGGAATCATTCTTTGGAACGTGATTAATGGTCAGATTTACCGCAACACCATCACTAACTTTGTAAACGGGATATTTCTCATTAATTCAAATGATATCATTATTACTGACAATAATATTCAGGGTTATAGCGAAAGTACTTCCATGAGTCTATCCTCACAAAATATCAGGTACAAAGTAGAGAGAGTGCAAGTTTTCATAAGTCGTGGAGTCTTCTTGGATCCTTCCAATCATAATATCATCACCGATAATACAATTGGTGGCTATACAGGTACAGGTGTGGAACTACTTGATTCTTCTGATAATCTTATTGACGGGAATATAATAGATAACACTATCGGTGAGAATGGGGTATTTCTAGCTGAATCAGATTACAATACCATTACAAACAACGATGTTTTTGCTTATAGCTCTAGTAGTAGTCCCTTGAGTTCCTCCTCACAGAACGTTCGATACAAAGTGGAAAGTACTCAAGTCTTCATCAGTCGTGGGGTCTTCCTGGATCCCTCTAACCACAATGTCATCTCCAATAACACAATTTCTGGTTACATAGGAACTGGTGTGGAACTACTAGACTCTTCAGATAACCTAATTGATGGGAATGTGATTGCAAACGATGGTGGTGAGACTGGGGTATTTCTGGCAGGGTCAGATTACAATACCATTATAAACAATGATGTACTGGGATATAGCACCAGTAGTAGTCCCCTGAGTTCCTCCTCGGGAAACATTCGATATAAAGTGGAGAGTACTCAAGTTTTCATCAGTCGTGGAGTCTTCTTGGATCCCTCTAACCACAATGTCATCGCTAATAATACAATTGCTGGCTATACAGGCACAGGTGTTGAACTACTTGATTCTTCTGATAATCTCATTGATGGGAATGTGATCGATAACGCTGCTGGGGAAAATGGTGTTTTTCTTGCAGGCTCCGATTACAACTGCATTACGAATAATAACATTTATGATTCTGGTGCCGCTACATCTACAAGTCTCTCGTCACAGAATATTCGGTACAAAGTAGAAGGAGCCCAAGTTTTCATCAGTCGTGGGGTCTTCCTAGACCCCTCTAACCACAATATCGTAGCCAACAATAGCATTTCGGGTTACACGGGAACTGGTGTGGAGCTCCTAGACTCCTCGGATAACCTCATTGATGGCAATGTAATCGATAACAGTGCGGGTGAGAATGGAGTATTTCTCGCAAGCTCCGATTATAACAATATTACGAACAATGCTGTATATGATTCTGGCGCCACCGCTTCGACAAGTCTCTCATCCCAAAACATCCGATACAAAGTAGAGAGTACTCAAGTTTTCATCAGTCGCGGGGTCTTCCTAGACCCCTCTAACCACAATATCATTGCCGATAATTATATTTCGGGCTACACTGGAACTGGTGTGGAGCTCCTAAACTCCTCGGATAACCTTATCGATGGGAATGTGATCGATAACGCTGTTGGGGAAAATGGAGTATTTCTCGCAGGCTCCGATTACAACAGTATTACGAACAATGCCGTATATGATTCTGGTGCCACAACCTCGGCAAGTCTCTCATTACAAAATATTCGGTACAAAGTAGAAGGAGCTCAAGTTTTCATCAGTCGTGGTGTCTTCCTCGACCCCTCTAACCACAATACCATCACCAATAATTATATTTCGGGCTTCACTGGAACTGGTGTGGAGCTCCTAGACTCCTCGGATAATCTCATTGATAGCAATGTTATCGATAACGCTGCTGGGGAAAATGGTGTTTTTCTTGCAGGCTCCGATTACAACAGCATTACGAATAATAACATTTATGATTCTGGTGCTGCTACATCGACAGGTTTCTCGTCACAGAACATTCGGTACAAAGTAGAAGGAGCTCAAGTTTTCATCAGTCGTGGTGTCTTCCTGGATCCTTCCAATCATAATGTCATCGCCAATAACGCAATTTCTGGTTACACTGGAACTGGTGTGGAGCTCCTAGACTCCTCGGATAATCTCATTGATGGGAATGTGATCGATAACAGTGCTGGTGAGAATGGAGTATTTCTCGCAGGCTCAGATTACAACAGTATTATAAACAACGATGTTACGGGTTGTTACGGTGACAGTACTCCCATGAGTATTGCCTCACAAAACATCAGGTTTAAAATAGAGAGAACACAAGTTTTCATCAGTCGAGGGGTGTTCTTGGATCCTTCCAACCATAATATTATCGCCAATAATACCATTTCTAATATCACGGGAACAGGCGTGGAACTACTTGGCTCCTCCGATAACATTATTGATGGGAATGAGATTAGCAACAATGCTGAGAGTGGTATTCTCTTACAAGAATCTAGCAGTACAAATATTTCCAATAATGTAATCTACAATGATGATTTACATGGAATTACTATAAATGATGCCTCTACTAATAATGCTGTAAATTTCAATGATTTAATTGGAAATAATCTTGGAGGTAGCTCTCAGATCCTGGACAATGGTTCAGATAATCAATTTTCCTATAATTTCTTAGTTGACCACGATAATACTGACAACGATAACGACAGTCTTTCAGATAATCCATATTATATTGATGGAGATGCAAGCAGTGCCGACTATAATCCAAATTCTCTCCCTGTTAAAGATTTAACAAAATTAGATATTACTTTTGCCGATTTAGAAGCTTGGGTAGATTATGAATCGGAGACCCTTAATTTGAAAAACGAAGGAAACTGGGAGAATGTCAAAATCAAACTTCCAGAAGGTTATTCTGTAACTAATATCAATGTTAGCACTGTTTATACTGATGGTATGATCTTTGCAGAGGAAGCTCAAGTACAAAATGAGAGGACCTTAATAGTGAAATTCGATAGGCAAGCATTAATCAGCTACATAGAAACACTTAACCTACCATATTTCCCAATTGATCTCAAACTTAATGTTACAGGACTTCTGAATGGTGACTTTATGATGTTTTATGGTTTCGATTATGTAACCATACTTAATGGGGAAACCACAAGTACTATTATAACCACTAATCAGAAACTAGAGTGACCGATTGCAAACCCTGTGTGTCCGAAGATTTTCCTAAATGAAAAAGAAGCTGAAGTAGCTATACTACTTCAGGATTCCTTTTTTTTTGTGATCATTAACAATCATTGTGCACTCTCGATAAATAGAATAGTAAATTTATTAAAAACCTCAAACTATAATGTCATTTGAGGACTAAACTATTGCCAAGTCGCTTTGTACCAAAGTATTTTAGTCGTGAGAAGTTATCTAAAGCTGATCTAGAGAAATTAAATAAGCTTAAGAGGCAAATCTCTGAAAGTATCAGCTTAATCCAAAAAGGAGACTTGGAAAAAGGGTTAAGTCTAGCTGAACAGACATTTAAAGAAAGCGAGGAACTCGGGAAAAGACCCTTACTAGTTGACGCCATTCTTTGTCAAGCTAATGCGTTATTAGGATTTGGAAAGCTTGAGGATTGCCTGAAAATAATTGAACAAGGGGAAAACCTTCTAGCATCAATTGAAAGCATCAAAAAAAGAGAGTTAGCTGAAAAACAAGCAATGTTTTTAGAACTCAAAAGCAAAGTGCATAGACGTAGAGGGAACATCCCGACGTCAATTGATTTTCTCCAACAATCTCTTTCTATCATGGAGAAACTCAACAATAAGGAAGCTGAAGCTGGATTACTCAATAATATTGGTATTCTTCATGCTTCTCATGAGGAACTGGATCTCGCACTAGAATTTTTTCAAAAAAGCCTACAGTTATTTGTAGAACTCGGAATTGAGCAAACCACAATTCAATTATTTAATAATTTTGGACAAGTTTACGCTTTAAAAGGCGATTTGGATCAATCTTTGGAGTATTACCAAAAAAGTATGGCTTTAAGTGAAAAGTATGGAGAACAACAATCTAAAGCAACTCTACTTGCAAATATAGGACAGATTTACCAGCATAAGGGAGATTTACAAGCTGCTTTAGAAAATAATCAAGAAAGCTTAGCCATTTTTGAAGATTTAGATTATAAATTTGAAATTGCAGCCTGTCAAAACAATATAGGTGTTATTCATGAATTGAGGGGAGATTTGTACAAAGCTCATGACTCTTATACGAAAAGTTTCGCAATTTATAGAGACCTAAAAAATACCCCTAAAACTGCAACGAGTTATAACAACATCGGTAACACTTATTTAGAAGGAGGAGATATTGACAGAGCTCTCTCGCATTATCAAGAGAGCTTAAAGCTGCTTGAGAATACAAAAAAAGATCTTGATATAAGTACAGTATTGTATAATTTAATATTAGTAAATCTACAACGCGGTTCGAAAGACAATTCCCAATTATACCTACAAAAGCTTCAGGAAATTAATGATAAAAAAGAAAATGAAACTATTAGTCAAATTTATAATTTAGCAAAAGCTCTTGTGCTAAAAACAAGCGAGAGAGTTATCAAAAGAGCCGAAGCTCAGCAAATTTTTCAAAAAATCATTAACACAAAGATATTAGATCATGAATACACGATTATTGCTAAAAAAAATCTCTGTGAATTACTTATTCAAGAGCTCACAACCTCTGGGGATGAAGAAATCATAAGCGAAATGAAAGAAATTTTAGCAGAGTTATTGTTATTTGCTGAAAACCAACAATCTGATTCATTACTCATTGAAATATATATAATGCAATCCAAAATGTCCTTGTTGGAGCTGGACCTTGACTCTGCCCGTCAACTATTAAGTCAAGCCCAAAAGCTTGCAGAAGAAAAAGAACTACAAAGATTAGCGCTAATGGTGTCAAGAGAGTACGACTCGTTATTAGCTCAATCAAGTAAATGGACAGATCTAGCTGATCGTGATGTTTCTCTGGCAGAAAGACTTGAATTGGCAGAATTAGAAAGTATGGTCACACGTTTAATCAGAAAAAAAGCGGAAAGAACAGAGCTTTCTGAAGAAGAGCCTATACTATTTCTAATCCTTGCTAGAAGCGGGATGAGTATGTTTTCTAAACACTTCGTTTCAGAGAGTCTTCTTGCCGACCAGCTCATTGGGGGATTTATTACTGCAATTAATGCGTTTACTCAACAGGCTTTTTCGGAATCTGGTTCAATTGAAGGTATCAAACACAAAGAATATACAATTCTTATGAAACCTACGGATCCGCTACTTTGTTGCTATGTGTTTAAAGGTCCCTCATATTATGCACTCCAGAAATTACGGAATTTTAGCGAAACTGCAAAGGTTTCAGACACAATATGGGATAAGCTATCCGAAGCTAGTTCAATAGGTATGGATGTTTCTGGAGAAACAGCAATAGAAGATTTAGTTTCGAAGATTTTTCTCTCTTCATCCGAAATAGTTTCAGATAGTGCATCAGAAGTTTTCTTCGGCCACAAAATGAATGCCACGATAAAGGATAGTATTTACCTAGAAATAAATCACTTTTGTATCAACTAATTTATATAAAGGTTTGATCATTACTATCAAAACGATTAGACTAAGTAAAAAAAAACTTTATCACATCTTGAAATATATGTTGCCTTTTTCTTTAGTTTAAGGAAGAAATTTCAAGAAATGATGAGAATGAGGAATTAATTTTGTCAATCTTTTTCATAACTGACCTCCTTGCACGTATCAAAGCGAAACTGGGAATTGGTTTACCAATTCAAGAATTAAAAAGAGTAGAACGACTCATTCAAGAAGGAAATCTGGATGACGCTCTAAAAGAAGTTGAAATTATTAATGGAAAAGATAATTTAACTGAAGAATTTCGACTTAAAGGCCAAATCCTAAAATGTGACATATTAATCCAGAAGCAGGATTATGAAACAGGGTTAAACCTAGCTGAACAGACATTAAAAAGAAGTAAGGAAATAAATATACCATTAATTACGCTTGATGCTATTATATGTCAAATAAATGCTTTATTGGGTGTTGGGAAGTTTGATGATTGCTTGGAAATAATTGCGGAAGGAGAAAAACAACTTAAAACGATGGAAAGAGTCAATAAAAAGGAGACGATTGAAAAACAAGCCGCTTTCTTAGAAGTAAAAGGAAAAGTACAAAGTAGAAAAGGCGACAAAAAACTCGCACTTGAACTCCTTCAAAAATCTCTCTCTATTAGGGATGAACTCAAAAATCTTTATGAAAAAGCTGGATTACTTAATACTATTGGTATTTTACATGCATCGAAAGGAGAATTTGATCTCGCTCTCGAACATCTTCAACAAAGCTTGATGATATATGAAGATCTTGGAATAAACCAACCTACAATCAAATTATTCAATAATATTGGGCTCATATATTCCTACAAAGGTGAATTGGATAAATCTGTAGAATACTACCAAAAAAGCTTGGACCTTAGCGAAAAATTCGGAAATAAGCAAATTTCTGCAACACTTTCATTAAATATTGGACAAACTTATTTGTACAAAGGAGAATTAGATTTCGCTCTGGATTATACCCAAAGATCCTTGGAGATGTATGAAGAATTAGATTCTAAGAACGAAATAGCTATTTGTCTTAACAATATTGGTAATATTTTTGAAAGTAAAGGCGAATTATCTCAAGCATTGGAAGTTTACACTAGAAGTTTGAAAGTTTTTGAAGAAATTGGAAATAAACAAGATACAGTGATAAGTTTTAACAACATGGGCAATGTGTATAGAGCCAGAGGGGACGCGGATAGGGCAACGACTTATTACAAACAGAGTCTAAATTTGCTTGAGGAAATTGGAAACAATCTCGAAACTAGTGCTGCACTTTTTAATCTGATTTTATTGACTGTTCATTGGGGAGACATGAAAGATTCTCAACCATACTTACAAAAACTCCAGGAAATTGATGAAAAGGAAAAGAACAAAGCTATTCACCAGATCTATCGACTAGCAAGGGCTATTACATTAAGGACAAGTGCTAGAGTCGTCAAACAAGCTGAAGCTCAACAAATTTTCCAAACAATTGCAGAAGAAGATATTATTCAATATGAATATACAGTTGAAGCAATGATGAACCTTTGTGAGATTCTATTGCAGGAATTAAGAGCTTCAGGAAATGAAGAAGTCCTGACCGAAATCAAAGATATATTACAAAAATTACAGACTATTGCGGAGAATCAAAACTCTTTTTCATTACTTGTAGACACATATTTGTTAAAATCTAAAATGGCTTTATTAGAACTGGATCTTGATTCTGCCCGCCAATTATTAGGTGATGCACAACAAATTGCACAGGACAAAGGCTTGCAGAAGTTAGCAATGATGATTTCTGGAGAATATGATACATTAATGGATCAACTAGGTAAATGGACTGACCTTATTGATCAGAATGTACCAATGATTGAAAAATTAGAATTGACTGAACTAGAGAGCATGGTCACAAGAATCATCAGAAAGAAGGCGGAAACACCAGAATTTGCTGAGGAGGAACCAGCATTACTATTATTACTCTCCGAGAGTGGCACAGTTAAATTTTCCCATCAATTTGTTTCGGAAGAGATCCTTAATGATAGAGTTATTGGGGATCTCTTGACCGCAATTAATAGTTTCATACAAGAAACCTTTTCTGCAACTGGATCAATCGAACGTATTAAACATAAGGAACACACATTACTCATGAAACCTCTTGATCCATTACTATGTTGCTATGTGTTTAAAGGCCAATCATATTCTGCACTCCAAAAATTAGACAACTTTTTAGGACAGATTAAAGACTCAAGAGCTTTATGGAATCTAATTACAAGTACCAGCACTTCGGATAAACCATTACCAGAAAGAAAGAAAATGAAAGATATTGTAAGTGATGTTTTTCTTTCACCCCCTCAAGCTGTTCTTCAAGATTAAATTTGTGAGAAAACAAAGAAAAACTGATTAACTCTAATAACTAACTAACTAACTGCATGTTTACATAATAAGGGAAAGATAGGTTCTCCAACGTCACTCCTCTTCCTCACGCTGACGTCGTTTTTCTTCCTCGATTTTACGGACCTCTGCCTCCATACGCAAACGACGCTCTTCTTCTTCAGACTGTGTACCACGAAGATAAACATACAGAAAGCCTACAAAAAATAACTCCGTTTGATTTGGATAATGGGGTCTCATAGTTTTTAAAGAAGAAGAGCCTCTAATCAATCAGCGGGCAAGAAACGTTTTAGTCTTCACCATATCTGTGTCCTATACGGGTGCTGGCCTCCCGCGCAACCGTCCTCGCGGGGATCCCGTTCACTGCTTCTCGAACGGATAGACATTGTCCTAAGTGTCTATAATGAAAGGAACGGTATAAAAAGAGATTAAAGGATGAAAAAAGGTGTACTAAGAGACTATACTACCTTTTCAATCCATATTTCTCGATATTTCTGTTAGCATAATTTTGAACAGCTTTTAATGCTTCTTGCCCACTAGGTTTAAATAAATGGGCAAATCTCCGTTGAGGTTTTAAATATTCTTCCACTGGCTTTAATTCTTTGAATTTTCGGACATTCGTTATCACCCCATTCTGCCATTCTAAAATTGGATACAATCCAGTTTCAGCAATAGAGAGGGCAAGTTCCATAGTCTTGTCTGTGGCATGACGATGGCCGAGAGGGCAAGGAACATAAATCTGGATATATTTTGGACCTCGGATCTCCAATGCTCTTCTCACCTTTCTCATTAGATCTTTCTGGAACGCAACAGAAGCAGTTGCAACATAAGGGACACCGTGAGCTACAGCGATCTCGGGGAGATTCTTTTTAGGTTGAGGATTTCCAAAAGAGATTTTACCTGATGGAGATGTGGTGGTACTCGCATAAAGTGGAGTAAGACCTGATCGCTGGACACCTGTATTCATGTACGCACCATTATCATAACAAATTTGTAGGATATCGTGACCACGTTCCCACATTCCAGAAATAGCTCCAAAACCAATGTCTGCGGTTCCTCCATCACCGCCTTGAGCAATTACACGAATTGTGTCTAGTTTTCCCTCTGCTCTTAAGGCTGCTTCTACGCCTGCTGCTATTGAAGCAGAGTTTTCGAATAAAGAATGCATCCATGGCACATGCCAGGCGTTTTCGGGGAAATTCGAAGAAAAAACTTCCAAACAACCAGTACTGTTAGCTATTATTACATTCTTACCTGCTGCTTTGAGTACAAGCCTTACTGCTAGTGCTTGACCACAACCAGCGCAACTCGTATGTCCTGGCCCAAACAAGTGGGAAGTATCACTATAGTGTTCCTTAGCTAGTTTAGGTAATTCTGTTTCAACCATTGTTATTCACCGTTCCTCGATAACTACATTAGGATTAATATCAATCCACTCGTTACTAAACTGTTCTTTACTAGCTCTTAACAGTAAATTCCTAATGGTTTTCTGGGTGATATCTCGACCACCAAGGCCACCTGTTGCATCACTGATGAGAGGTCTTGACGGTTGGTCGTATAGTGCTGACCTTATTTCCAAGGATAATGGGCCACCAACACCTAATACAACTGCTTTCTCAAAGATAACCACATTTTTAATCCCTTTAAGAGCTGAGATAATGTCTTCTTTAGGGAAGGGCCGATAAACAATAATCCGAAGTAACCCTACTTTCTCACCTTCTTCCCTCAGTTGATCTACGGCCTCTTTGATAGTCCCACAGACAGATCCCATTGCTACAATAACTGTTTCAGCATCATCTAATCTATAAGTTTCTGTTGTCTGAATACCTGGTCTCCCAAAAACCTTCTCAAATTCTTCTCCAACTTCTTTAATAACTGGGAGTGCTTTTTTCAATGCATTTGATAGAGCCATCCGTGTTTCTTGATAAAATCTTGGTTCCGCCATTGCTCCGAAGGCTAAAGGTTCAGCTGGATCTAGCTTATACGCTGGATTAAAAGGAGGAAGAAACGAATCAATCTGTTCTTGGTCTGGAACATCTACAATTTCGTAGTTATGAGACAGAATGTACCCGTCTATACAGGTAAACGAAGGAAGAAGAACACGGTGATCTTCTGAGATCCGATACGCTTGAATTTGGAGATCTACAGCTTCTTGATTTGTCTCGGCATAAAATTGCATCCATCCAGAATCTCTTGCAGTAATACTATCTTGATGGTCGTTCCAAATCGAAAGGGGAGAACTAACAGATCGATTAGCGATGGTCATACATACAGGTAATCGATTTCCTGCTATTGAATAAATTACTTCCAACATAAGTAATAGTCCTTGAGCTGCTGTTGATGAATAGACCCTAACTCCACGAGCGCTTGCTCCTTGGACAACAGATGCCGCGGAAAACTCAGCTTCCACATTTACGAAAGAGGCATCCAATTCACCATCTGCCACAAAATCAGCAATTCGCTCAACAATATGGGTTTGAGGAGTAATCGGATATGCAGAAATCACTTTTGGTCTGCATTTAACCACTACCTCTGCAATTGCTTGAGATCCTTCAATAAATTTTCTTGTCATTCCTCTTCCTCCTTAATCATTAAGATGTCGTCCTCGGGACACACCGCTGCGCAATTTCCACAACCCTTACAATATCTATAATCTGCCCAATAGGTATTTCGTTGTTCTTTCTTCGTTTCAGATTCTTTTCTATATATAATTCCCTCTGGACAACTATCAAAGCACTTATCACACGCAATACAATTCTGTTGTAGAAATTTTGGTTTGACTGCTGTTCGCCAAGCTCCAGTCAAGTTAGCATGAGAGGTAGCAGGATCCATCACTAATCCTATTCGCATGAAATATTGTCTTGCCATTAAAATTTCACATCCTTTCTTTCATGTAGTTATATGCTCTTTGTGCGGAAGCGATATTTTTTTCCGGTGAACGCATCGAAGTCATTTCTTTTTTCAGGGAACTAAATGTAACTACTTCCGTGGCAGCGACCAAAGCTCCCAACATTGCTGTGTTTGAAAACTCAGGACGCCCTATTTCCTCCGCAGCAAATTTTGATGCGGGAACGTCTACTATCTTTGCGGTAGTTACTCCAGTTTTCACTGGTTCTGAACTATTGACGATTGCGATTCCATCTTTTTTCAGACCTCGAAAAACTGAGAACCCACCAATCAATCCCTCACTATCCGATTTTCCAACAATTTGTCCAGAGTGAGTTATTAAAGTAGGGTCAACGATTAGAATAGCATCGGGTTCAGATATTTGGGATCGCTTTCGAATTTCTTTATCATCAATTCTAACAAATGCATTCATGGGTGCTCCCATACGAGCTGCTCCGAATGTAGGAAAGCTCTGAGCATATTTTCCCTCATAGAATGCTGCACGAGATAACAACAAGCCTGTTGTAATAGCACCCTGTCCTGCTCGAGCATGAATACGAATTTCTTGCATAGTAATTCAACCTAGTGTTTTTCTTTTTTTTTCTATTAGTCAATCATTTTTCAAAAATTAAAATGGTTAAACGTGTTGAAATCTCTTTTAACATATTCCAATATTTTTATAGAGACATAGTCTTAGAAGTCACAAAGATATAATAACGTTTGGAGGTTATTATGTCAGAGTTCAAGTTAAATTGTTTGATATTTTTATAGTTACGATAAAAGCATCATTAAAAGATTAAAGAACAAACAAAGATAACGATTATAGCAATTAATGGATTAAAAACTGAATCAGAAATGATCTTATTGGATGGTAAGGAAAATGAATGATATTACCATTGTTATTTGTGGTGCAGCTGGCCAAGGTATCGCTACAGTAGAAGATTTAATCACAGGTATCCTCAAACAGACTGGTTATCACTGTTATAGTACTAGTGAATTTATGTCTCGAATTCGTGGAGGTATAAATTCAACACTAATACGTATTTCGTCTAAAAGAGTGAACCCTGCATTCGTTAATCGCATTGATTTTTTGGTACCGCTTCATATTTCAGCCCTACCCCATTTGAAACGCAGAATAACATCAAACACCACCATTTTAGGTGAAGAAAAGAATATCGATGAACAATATTGCGTTAACCAAGAGCAAGTGATTAAAATACCATTCTCTGACATTGCGAAAGAAGTGGGTGGTATTATTTATACTAACATTGTTTCAGTTGGAGTATTTTTAGCGTTTCTTGACGTTGAAGAAGAGATATTAAGAACCTATCTCACGAAACGGTTTGCATCAAAAGGGGATGAAGTTGTCCAGAAAAATATTGAAGCTTCTAAAAGGGGATATTCAATTGGAAAAGGTCTTGTTACTTCTGGTAAGTTCAAGAATCCGCTTCAAAAAGACAATTCCGTGCTCAATGATATTGTTCTAAGTGGTGCAGAGGCAGTGGGAATGGGGGCAATTGCAGGTGGATGTAATTTTATTAGTTCATATCCAATGTCGCCAAGTACAAGTGTGCTTGTATTTTTATCACAACACGCAGAAGAATTCGATATAATTGTGGATCAGGCTGAAGACGAAATAGCCGCCATCAACAAAGGTGTAGCTGCATGGTATGCTGGTGGAAGGGCAATGATCACTACCTCTGGAGGAGGATTTGCATTAATGACCGAGGGAGTGTCATTAGCTGCAATGCTTGAAACACCGATGGTTCTTCACATTGGGCAACGTCCTGGTCCTGCCACAGGACTACCAACAAGAACAGGTCAAGAAGATTTACAGCATGTTTTAAATGCTGGACACGGTGAATTTGCTAGAGTTATTTTAGCACCTGGAAAACCAGATGATGCATTTATCTTAGCCCAAAAAGCATTTGATCTTGCAGATAAATATCAAATTCCAGTTTTTATATTGACAGACCAATTTTTTCTTGATTCGCACTATTCTATCCAAGATTTGGATACTTCTAAGATAAAGAATGTTAGGTACTTTGTAAAAACTAATCAGGACTATAAACGTTATCGACTCACTGATAGTGGAATCTCACCACGAGGTATTCCTGGTTATGGGAGTGGTCTGGTAAATGTTGACAGTGACGAGCATGATGAAGATGGTCATATTACTGAAGATGTACACGAAACCAGACCAAGAATGGTTGAAAAGAGACTCCATAAGAAGCTCGAGTTGCTTAAAGGAGAGATAATTGAACCAGAAATAATAGGAAATAAGAACTATAAGAAACTCGTGATCGGATGGGGCTCTACATATGGAGTTATTAAGGAAGCAATCGAAACCATCAAAAATGATAATTATGCTTTTCTATATTTCAAACAGGTTTATCCTATAAATCCTGAAATTAGAGAGCTTCTAAAAAAAGCAGAAAAAACAATCATCATAGAAAACAACGCCACTTCACAATTTAGTAAGATATTGAAATTAGAACTTGATTTTGACGTTGACGAGAAATTTCTCAAGTACAATGGGATGCCTTTCTCTGTGGAGGAAGTTAAAGCATTTTTAGAGAAAATTTAGATAAGGAGTTTGGAAAATGGCAACAGAAGCATTTGATATGCCTAAAAACACTGATATCGCATGGTGTCCAGGATGTGGAAACTTTGGAATTCTTCGTATAGTAAAAACAGCTCTAACAGAGTTAAATAATAAACCAGAAGAATTAGTTATGGTCTCAGGAATTGGTCAAGCTGCTAAAACACCTCATTATCTTCGAACAAACATTTTTAACGGTCTCCATGGACGAGCAGTTGCTGCTGCATTTGCAGTTAAAGCTGTAAATCCAAACCTTACAGTAATTGTCGAAACTGGAGATGGATGTTCTTTTGGAGAAGGAGGTAATCATTTTATTCACAATATTCTTAGAAATCCAAATATTATCCATCTTGCTCACGACAATATGGTTTATGGTCTTACAAAAGGCCAAGCTTCCCCGACAAGTCAATACGGTTTTATCACTCCTGTTCAAGTCCAAGGAGTAACAAACGAGCCATTCAACCCAGTTGCTTTAGCTATAACTCTCGATGCTTCATTTGTAGCAAGAGTTTTCGTTGGAGACCAAGAAAAGACGAAAGAGATAATTAAAGCAGCAATTACTCATAACGGGTACTCATTTGTAGATATATTACAACCATGTGTAACATTCAACAAAATAAATACTTGGAAATGGTTCAAAGAAAACACTTACTACTTAAAGGACTCATATAATCCTACTAACAAAACAAATGCGTTTAAACAAGCAACAAAGACAGGAAAAATCCCATTAGGGATTTTCTATACTAAACAAAAACCAACTTTTGAAGAAAATTTGCCAGTGTATAAAATAAATAAAGATCCGCTTTATACGAGAGAAGCAAAGCTGGATAAACTCAGAGAGCTTATTGATTCAAAAAGAAACTAAATCAGAAAAACTATTTGGTGATTTTTTTGGCAATCAAGTCAGTATTGATGATCGGAAATCCCAAACTGAGAGAAAAATCTTCGAATATTACGGAATTTGGAGAAGAACTTCAACAAGTAATACAAGACTTAAAAGACACTCTTTTTTCTCTTCAGGAATCAAAAAAAATTGGTAGAGCGCTTGCAGCTCCTCAGATAGGTCATATGAAGAATGTAATCTACTATGGTCTTCCAAACAATCCATTCGTTATGGTTAATCCGAAAATTACATGGAAGAGCGATGACAAATTTTCGGTCTGGGACAGCTGCTTTAGCTTTGATGTCGCCTTTTTCGTGGAAATTTTACGCCATAAACAAATAAATGTTGAGTATTTTAATGACAAAGGCGAATCGATCGAAAGGAAGTTCAGTGACGATTTATCTGAATTAGTTCAACACGAAACAGATCATCTAAGCGGCGTGTTAGCAACAGATCATTTAACTGACGTCAAAAAGATCATGTTAAGACAAGAATGGGAGAGAATGATGGCTTCACTCTAACTTTCCACAATGTGATTCATATAACTAGAGTTCCTGTGAAGATTGGTTGAGTGATATCATCAGGAGATCTGGTTAATGAATATTGAAAACGTATGGGAGAATCTCTCGGAATTTTTAAAGAATTCAAATCTAATATTGTTTTTGATTGCGCTGATATTGTTACTGCTTGAAATGAGGTTTCTGTCTCTGATCCATCTGGAAATGCTAGAACCGCTCCTGCTAGAATAACTGGTAAATCTGAATTATTTTTTATCTCAAATGTTCCCGATGTCTTTGAAATTAAGTTTATTTCCAATACAGTCGTGTATTGATAGTTCAAAGCTTCTTCTATAGCTCGTATATGTCCTTTAGCAAGTGTTAATCGTTTTTCTTGAAAATATAAAAGAATATTAGAAAACTGCCAACTTTTTATCCAAAAGTATGCTTGCAATGACTCTTTTTGTAATAAATTAGACGGAATCTGGCATTCAAAACCAAAAGGTAGACCAAGAATATTTGCTAAGGTAAGAAATATTTCATTCTGATTGAGAGAAAACATTTCACAAAATATTTTGGGGAGGTTCTGACGTGAAGGATTTCTCACAAGACTGACTGGACAATTTACCAATGCAAGGAAATCCGATTCTCTGAGCCAAGTATCGTTATACACAGCCATTTTTTTCAATAAAGACATGATTTCAGAAGCAGTTAAATGATTCCAAGGATCGAGTTGTCTGAATATATTTGATGAGTTACGAGCACCATCCAGCGATTCACCCCCAAATTGCTTAATGGAAGTGAGAACTTTGAACGCTATTGCTTCTACAATGTCTTCATTTTGTCGGAACGGATGGGGTACAAAGAAGAAAAGAGAGTAGTATGTAAAAATTACCCTTAGTTCTGAACTTTGATATGGGACATGAATGAAATCGTTTTCGACCCGAGTTCCGAATATACCATCTGCTTTCTGATGGATACACTTAATTAGGGGCCGTTTTCGACGATTTTTTTTTGAGATTCTAAATAATCGAGCTAATCTTGACCATACTTGATGAAATCGTTTATCAAGTTGGTGACTTTGTTCCGCAAGAGTGAGAACCTTTTCAAGCTTGGGATATCGTGCAATCTTCTTCGATTTAGATCGAATATCCTTGTAAACATCTTGTAGAGGAGGAAAAAAAGAATGACCGTGAAGCATTTTTCCGTCGGAGTCAAATAAATAAAGACGTAACTCTTTCCTCCACTGAATTATTACTAGATAAGAAAGACCTGAATCACTTTGCAGAACCAAATTCGGAACATTAGGTAATCCTTTTTTGAGAATAACATGACGCTTTACACGACGCAATTCTCCCCAATCAGCGCTCTTCTCTTTCACCTCTCGTCGTACAAATCTCATTAATTCTTTTGGAACTTCACGTCGTACCATCAACAAATTTGTTTCTATTCTGGGTATTTAAACAGATCGATCTAGTGGAAGAATCTTTTTCAATGTCTGTACTAAATGATTTCATTGCATATGATAAAACTACAGATTCAGTTATTCGGTCATCTAGGGGCAAATTTAGGTTCTTATATCGAATTAGAATTTTTACAAGACCCCACTATCCGTGAAGTTATCCAAAAACTCATTCAAAAGGATCCCCCACTAAAAACATTACTTCTCAAGAACAATGACTTGAGTCATGGAACTATCCTTCTGATCAACGGGCATATTATTGACAGATCTAGATCTGGCCTCGAAACAATCCTTAGATCTGAAGATCGTGTGACAGTTGATCGATTAGGATTTCTTCAGGTTGTTGGCGGTGGTTGAATTTAAAAATATGGAATCTCTGAAATAATGGTGATTAATTTCATGACTAAATACGTTGGTCAACCAATTGCACGAAAAGATGCAATTGAAAAAGTAACAGGCATGGCAACTTTTGCTTTTGATATTGATAATATTCCGAATCTTTTGGTTGGAAAATTTCTAACTTCACCTCACGCTCATGCTAAAATTGTGTCAATTGATACTTCTAGAGCGGAAACAATGCCTGGAGTTGAGGCAGTAGCAACTGGAAGAGATTGGCCTGTAAAAATTGGTTTATACGCTGGGGATCGTGACATTTTAGCAGTGGAAAAAGTCGTTTGGATAGGTCAACCAGTAGTTGCTGTGGCAGCTCAGACCGAGGAGATCGCTGAACAAGCACTAGAGGTAATCAAGATCGAGTATGAACCACTTCCAGCTATTATAGACCCTCTAGTTGCTAAAAAATCAAATGATATTCTTGTCCATGAAAATATGGCAGAATACGAACATTCCCCCGCATTTAGTCCTGTTCCAGGCACCAATATTGCAAATCATTTCAAATTACGAAAAGGAGATATTTCAGAAGGATTTTCGGAGTCAGACCTAGTAATCAAAAATACGTATACGATGCCCCAAATTGCTCACGCATACTTGGAACCAATCGTTTCTATTGGTCATTATCGATCTAATGGAACCATTAAAGTATGGTCATCTGCCCAATCCCCGTTTACTGTAAGATATCTTCTAGGAGTGACATTTGCAGTTCCAATATCGAACATCACTGTTAAGGCCCCTTATCTCGGAGGAGGGTTCGGTGGGAAAGCAGGTCTAAATTTTGAACCCTTAGTTGTTTTACTTTCACGTAAAGCTGGTCATAAACCAGTGAAACTTCGATTAACTCGTGAAGAGAACTTTCGTAGCGCTCCCATAAGAGTAGGGATGGTCGCAGATGTAAAAACGGGAATAAAGTCAGATGGTAAGATTGTCGCAGAAGAAATTGAATACATTTGGGACTCCGGTGCGTGTGCAGATTATGCGGTGAATGTAGGACGTGCAGCTGGCTATGTCTCAATTGGTCCCTATGAAATTGACAATATTAAGTCTGATTCTTACACGATTTACACAAATAAACCGTACGCTACTGCTTTTCGTGGTTTTGGTCATATGGAATTGCATTGGATGATTGAACGACAACGCAATACCATTGCTAAGGCACTAAAAATGGATCCAGTAGAATTCCGGAAAATTAATACTCTCAAACCAGGGAAGTCTTTTACTGCAAACCAACATCGCCTTCGAGAGGACGCTGGCAGTATTGATCAATGTCTGGATAAAGTTTGGGCTGACTTAAAGGAAAATCTTCCAGAAACTCCTACTGTAAAACCGTGGCTTTTTCGAGGTATTGGAATTGCAGGTTTCATGAAAGGACCAGCCCAGCCCCCAAACAGCGCTTCTTCTGCTTATGTCAAGTTCAATGAAGATGGGGGTGTTTTGGTTTCAGTAGGAACTTCAGAGATGGGACAAGGTACTATTACATCTCTCGCTCAAATAGCTGCTGAAGAATTAGGTCTTCCTATTGAAAAAGTAAAAATCAAAGGAGATCGAGATACTGATCGAGATGCTTACACATGGCAAACAGTAGGATCTCGCTCTCTGTTTATGGATGGGAATGCTGTTAAAAACGCATGTAAAGACGCAAAAGTACAAATTTTTGATATTGCAAGTCAAGTTTTACGTGTCCCTTCAGAAGATTTAACCATAAAGAATGAATTAATCTTTCCAAAGGGGGAGCCATGGAGGCGATTAAGCCTGACAGAACTTGTTATGGGATACATGTTTCCGTCAGGTGAATCTATTGGTGGACCAGTGATTGGGAGGGGAACTTACATAGCAAAAATGACTATGTTAGACCCTGAAACTGGAGCGGGCAACCCAGCCATTTTTGAAACATTTGGAGCTCATGGGGTTGAAATAGAACTAAATGCTTTGACTGGTGAAATCGTTCTAAACCGATTGGTTTCTGCTTTTGATATTGGAAAAGCAATCAATCCACTGCTATGTAAAAGCCAAATTATTGGAGGTAGTGTTATGGCATTGTCTATTGCAGTGAATGAACAACTCCAATATGATGAGAAAGGGCTTCTTCTTAATCCTAACCTTGTTGATTATGTAATTGCACGTTCTGGTGATATTCCTAAGGAATTCTCATCTTATTTACTGGAAAATCCTCAGGAAGATGGACCCTATGGTGCAAGGGGGATTGGTGAATTAACAATGCTTGGGGTACCTGCTGCGTTAGGAAATGCCATCTCTGACGCGATTGCTGTAGAAATCAACGATTTACCTCTATCAGCACAAC
>JAEOTU010000117.1 GCA_016839665.1 Candidatus Hodarchaeota archaeon | reverse complement strand
CAAACCGTACACTGAATGTATTCGATTCTTGATCGTTAATCAATTTTAATTTGACTCCATTTCGATGCCATCATGAATCTATTGATCTCACGTGCCACTTTATTTGGTTCCTCTAGAATAACCATATGCCCTCCTGGAATTTCTTTGTGAGTTAAAAGGTCGGATGGTATAGATTCAATCATCTCTGTTTTTAGATCCTTGGAAACTAATTGGTCTTTATCTCCCCACACTACTAAAACGGGTTTCGTTAAGGATTGAAGCTTTTTAGAGTAATCGAACTTAGGTAAGAAATCTTTGAATATCTCATAATAAACCATATCAGGAATAGTAAACGCGTGATGAACAAATGGATCTATGATTTCTTTGTCTGTATCTCTAGAATAAAGGATTTTTGGAGCTATTTTTCGAACTTGTCCTTTGATCGAACCCCACGTTTGTGTTGGAGGTAATCCTTTAACTCCTTTCCTAAAATTATCAGGCGCACGATGAATAGATGATATTAAAATGAATTTAATAATATTAGAATACTTCTGATTCAAGAATTCCTCCAGAATAATAGCGGAAAAAATCGAATGGGCTCCAATCACAATATCTTTCTCAGGACCAAGATAATCAAGAAAAACTTTAAGATCTTGTACGTAATCTTTTAATTTAAACTCATTATCTTGGTCTATTGGTTCAACATATCCCCTTTGACCTAGAATATACACTTGGTATTCTCCCAATAGAGATGACATCATTGGGTAATAATCCTCTATCCGTCCACCAATAGGAGACAGTAACACTAAAACAGTATCGTGGGAATAAGTCGTTCCAAAGAAGCTGACTTTACGGTCATTAAGCTCTATTTCACGGATTTCGTAAGGAAACTTTGGTTCCAATGGTGCTAAAACGGTCTTTGTTACTTCTTTGGGTTTTATAGTTAATGAACGTAAGCGAGAGGTAAAATCTCCAAAGAGCTGCTGGAACTGTTCAATTGGCGTCATTAACAGCTGAGCCAGTTTTTCTATAACATCCCCTTCTGATTCTTCGACATCTACAGCTTGTGATGCTTGGAATTCTTCTTGAAATTTAAGAATCTCATTTTCAACAGCGCTCAAATCTGTTAAACCAAAAGAAAATAGGGGATTCATCTCGTTCGGTGGTTCACCAAACACAAGTTGTAGATAGTTCTGTTTTTTCATTTTGTGACGCTTATCAATGATGAGAACGTTACGAAGATGATGAATAGGATAGTTTACAACTATTACAGGAGACTTTTCTGCTGTTTGAACTGCGAATTCAATTCGTTGTTTCTGACTATTGAGTCTTAAAACTCCATGACGTTTATCGCGAAGACGGGAATCTCCCTCATGATATGTAGCCAACCACTCTGCTCTTATCTCTTCTGACATGTTATATTACATCCATGTGGATTGTAGTAAATTTATAGGTTTATAAAACAGGAATAATACATAGAAATACTAGATCTTCTTGACCAGCGTTCCGATAGCCATGTGGTTCATTTGAGGGGACAAAAAGAGTATCTTCAGGTTGAATGTGAAATTCATCTCCCAAATCATTGAACACTGTTGCTTCTCCTGAGAGAACAAAAATTTCATGTTCTTCCAAATGATTGTGAATCCCAATTTCACCACCAGGTGCAATGACAAATCGTCTTAGTGCAAAATGTGGGGCCTCCTCCTTAGACCATAACCATTGGATTGTTGTACCAGAGGATCCATACATGGTCACGTCTTCTGGGGTAATATTCTTAACTTTCCTCAATTCCATCTTATTGTCTCCAACTCGTCTACATGAGGATGTGTCAGCGATGAGATAATCTATTTATTGGTAAACTTCTTTGTGGTCTCGTGAATCTTATCTTTGACTATCTCAGTTACCCCGCTCTTCTCCAGTTCTTCTTTTATAGATTCCTTAGCAATATCAGCTGCAACACCACCAACCGCCCGAGTAGTTATGTTTAAAGCCTCTTTTGAAGCACCCTTCACGATTTTCTTTGTTATTTTCTTCATTACTCATACCCGAAAGAACTTTATCGGGACTCTTCAAAAATCATTTCATTGAGGCTTCTCATTAAGATGCCATAAATTTAGAGTGGTGCAAACCAATTAATCATTCTAAGCCTCTCACTAGAGCTGAAAACCCATGAAATCTTGGTTTGAAATAGTTGTGCCTCATTCAATGGTCCAATCAGGTTACATCAAAGAGAGTATTTTTGTTGCTGACCTCGGTGACATAATCCTTGGATCAGCACCAACCTCGTATTCCGACCCTCGGATGTTCTTTCAAAGAACATATCTTACAAGAGGGTTACTTAATCTTCTCAACGCAGTTCAAGCAAAACTTTGTGAAGAAAAAGGAAGCGGGATTGTTAAACTCCAAACACCTTTTGGGGGAGGAAAAACTCATGCACTAATCACTATATATCATTATGTAATGAATGGATCCAAGCTTACTGATTTTCTACCAGGAACTCTACCACCTCTTGAAGCAAAGGTTGCAACAATTATAGGAACTCACCTAAATCCTTTAGAAGGGCGTAGATGTCACAATATATGCATCCACACCATATGGGGAGAAATTGCGTTCCAATTAGCAGGGATAAAAGGGTACAAAGAATTAGAAGCTAATGACGTAAAACGGATTAGTCCAGGGAAGGAAAAATTTAGAAATTTTCTGGTTAACCATGAGCCATTTCTTCTTCTTCTAGATGAAATGGTAGAATACGTTACCAAAGCTCGGGGAGTAACTGTTAACGAATCTAATCTAGGAACTCAGACGCTTTTATTTCTTCAAGAATTAACAGAAACTTTAGCTTCGCTAACACAAGGCCTAATGTTCATCACTCTTCCAGTCCACAAACATGAAGATTTTTCTGAAATAACTCTTGATGTCATCGGTCGAATGAACCGCATTATGGGTCGTGTGGAAACAACTGAGACTCCTGCTGAACGTGACGAATTAGATAGATTAGTCACGAAAAGATTGATTGAAAAGGTTCTTCTTCAAAAAGATCGGGATAAGATTATCTCAAAATACATTCAAATTTATCAAAGACGAAGAAATGAACTTCCTGATAAAATTCAGGACCCTAGCTATTACGAACGAATGAAAGATTCCTATCCTTTCCATCCTGAAGTTTTAGATTTACTTTATGACAAATGGAACTCCTTTCCATCATTTCAAGGTACAAGGGCAATATTGAGAATTCTAAGCCACGTCCTCTCTTCTTTATGGTTTTCTAAGGAACAGTTAGACCTTATACTCTTATCAAATGTTGATCTTAATAGTTCATCATTGAAAAATGAGTTCTTAAGACACGTTGACGCGAAATTTGAAAGGATTCTTGATTCTGATGTAATTAAGATTGATTCGGGAGCCAGATCACTTGATAACCGGTATTCAAATTGGAATAGTCTGGCCTCCCACACTTCTCAAACGATTTTTTTATCTTCATTTTCACAGCGTGAGAGTTCAAAGGGATTGACTCTTGCAGAACTGAAATTAAATTTAATAAGACCAAATATTCCTGTCTCATTAATATCTGAAGTGCTTCTTCGGGTTTATGGAGCCCTTTATTTTCTACATCTAGAGGATGGTCGTTATTATTTTAGTCATCTGCCAAACTTAAACCGGAAAATTCAAGATATTAAGGAGTTATATCAAGAAAATTATGAAGAAGAAATGCTAAAAGAGATTAAGAAACATATTGGTAAAGAAATGAAGAATTTTATTTGGCCTACATCCTCTAATGATATTCCTGATAATCGACAGTTAAAAATTGTTGTTATCCATCCTTCTCTCAATAAGAAATCATTAAAAAATTGGATTGAGAAAAAAGGATCAACTTTCCGTCAAAATAAAAACACGTTATTATTTGTTTTACCAAACGATTCTCATCTGAGTGACTTTCAAGAATTAATTCAAATTAAACTCGCATTGTACGAATTACATGCGAAAATCACTCAAAGAGGGGATAACCACTATAATTATGACTCTGAGATAATACAAAGACAAAGTCTAACTGAGGATTCACTATCTTACGCGGTTAGAAAAACATATTCAACCCTCTTTGATGGAACCCGTACAATTCCACTCGGGTTACCTCCAGCAGAATATGAAACTCTTACAAAGTGGTACTACCGTGAATTACTCGCTCGTGAATATATTGTATCCAAACTTCATTATCGCAAATTAGAGGATCTGTTTTTTAGCTCTAACAAGTATATTTCGACCCAACAGGTCCTTGAACAATTTTTTATTAATCCAAGCATTATTAAGATTGAATCACCTAATGTTATTCAGCAAACTATCTGTTGGGGGGTTGAAGAAGGGGCCTTTGGAATTGGACTTTTAAGCAACAATACGATACAAGCAAATTCTTTCTTTTTTTCAGTCAAACTCTCTCCAAGTCAGGTTTCATTTTCATCAGATGAAATTCTCCTTAGTAAGGAATTTGCGAAGGAAATAAAAACACAATTAGCTAATAATCCTGAACTTAATGAGGTAATTATACCAAAAGATCACATAGAGGCTTCTCCTAAGGATTTAATATTCAAAACAAAATCGAAAACTCAAATTAAACGTCCTGAGCTCCATTCTTTTTCAATCGAGGTTCAAGAACTTAAGTCGAAATGTCTACCTGCGTTTTATCGAGGTGTCCTCAAACCATTAGAATCAAAAAATGCAGAAATTTCAATGGAAATTAAATTAGATGTGAAGTGTGAACAAGAGATACCAGCGACTATCATAGACACAACTATCAAAGAAACAATAACCCAGCTAGGAGCACATATCACTAGAATAAAGAAAAAAGAATAAAAAGCTCATAAGAAGTAATATAGTAACTGGTACTGTTTATATTTGAATAACATCAGCTTTTAAATACTCTATTTTATTAGAAAATATATTTACATTTCTCACAAGAGAAAAATTTTTAAGTATTAACTTCTATTATACTCTAGAAGATATTTAAAAACAAATGTAATATATAAATCTGAATAAATGGTTAAAGAAGCCAGTTTTAACAGCAGCGATTATCAGTGACTTATTCATTAAAATGTTCGCCAAATTTTTGGTAATCGATGCTTAACAGATATGCTCTTTATGGACATTACTCAATCCTTCTTATAGGGTAAGGATAATTGGAAAGGTAATGCTTATTACTCTTTCATGATTTATACTGCATTTATTAGTCCATATTAGGAAAAAGAGAGGTAAAATTAAAATGCCAGGGAAAATTGATGAGACCTGCGTTTCAATATTAGGAGCTGGTAATGGTGGACATGCCTTTGCAGCTTTTGCTAAGGATCGGGGATTTCATGTAAAAATTTGGAATAGATCAAAACACAAGATTAAAGCTATCAAAAAGAACAGAGGAATCACGTCTCAAGGACTATTGGATGGACACTTTCCTGTTGATCTGGCTACAACTTCAATTAAGGATGTTTTGAAGGATAGCAAGTTAATTATGGTGGTAACTTCTGCTGATGCCCATAAAGAATTAGCAATGGAGATTTCTCGTCACTTAAATAAAGACCAAATAATTGTTTTGAATCCAGGCAGAACTGGTGGTGCATTAGAGGTTAATTATACGATTAAAGATAATTGTGGTCCTTGTGAACCTCTGGTAGCTGAAGCTCAATCATTATTGTTTGTTGCTCGTAGTCCACAACCAGCATTTGTCACGATAGCTGGTGTGAAAAATAAATTACCTGTTGCAGCTTTTCCCTCTTATAATTTAGAAGAGTGCTTACCACTGTTGAAAAACATTAATAATTCATTTTGTGAAGCTGAAACAGTTCTACATACATCTTTCGATAATATTGGAGCCATTTTTCACCCTGCACCATTATTACTAAACACTGCGCGGTGTGAATCAGAGGCAGTTACGTATAGACATTATATCGATGGTATTACTCCAACAATTGCAGGATTCTTGGAGAAAATGGATCAAGAAAGAGTCAAAGTTGCCTCAGCTTATGGAATAAGAGCTATTTCACTTGATAAATGGTTAAAAACCGTTTATGGATCAAAAGGAAAAACACTTTATGAGAAAATTCAGAGAACAGAACAGTATGCTAAGGTAGAAGCTCCCTCAACATTAAATTGCAGATACATTTTCGAGGATGTTCCCACAGGTTTAGTTCCTATTTCGAGTTTAGGGACAGCTATAGGAGTACCAACACCTCATATTGATGTAATTATCAATTTAGCTAATTTTATGACGAATACCAATTATATTGAAACTGGTCGAACCATGGAATCGATGGGATTAACCAATGTGCCAATACATTTACTGAAAGCCTATGTTACAATTGGGGAAGATGTCTTATTCAAAATTAGTGAAGAGGAGGCTATATTAGAGGAATGAGACAAAAAATGATTCTTTGTGCCACTCTTGGATCGTGTGCACACATTGCCGGAATCTACAATTTTATGCAACTAGCTCAACAACAAGGATATAAGACCATATTCTTAAGACCTCCTAATACAGTAGATGAAATCATTCAAGCAATAACAGCTAAAACTCCTAAAATAATTGCTTTGAGTTATCGATTGACTTCAGATGCAGCAGTTTCGATTGTAAAAGAATTTAAGAAGAAATTAACTCCAGAAATGAAAGAAAAAAATTGGATTTTTGGAGGAACCACACCAGTCTGTAAAGCTATTGAACCATTAGGATTATTTGACTTTTATTTTGATGGTTCAGCAACTGAAGACGATGTTTTGAGCTTTTTAAGAACTTTAAATCAGCAAAAAACGACGAAAATTGATTTTCCTCAAACTTTGATTGAACGAATTGAATTTAAGGATCCTTTCCCCATCTTACGAGCTCATTTCGGAGTTCCCTCTGTTGAGAAGACGCGGAAAGGCATACATAAAATTGCACAAGCCAAAGTAGTTGACATAATATCAATTGGGCCTGACCAAAACTTCCAAGAAAGTTACTTTCACCCTCAAGAGATGAAAAAATCTGAAAATGGGGCTGGTGGTGTTCCTATCCGATCTGAAGAGGATCTTTCAAGTTTCTATGAAGCCTCGAGATGTGGCAACTTTCCTCTCTTACGATGCTATTCTGGAACACAAAACTTGACTGATATGGCAGAATTGCTAACTAGGACTATCAACAATGCATGGGGAGCAACTCCCCTCTTTTGGTACTCGGAACTGGATGGTCGTAGTCCAAGAACACTATTAGAAGCTATCAACGAAAATCAGGCGAATATGAAATGGCACGGTGTAAGAAACATTCCCTTTGAAGCAAATGAGTCGCATCATTGGAGCTTAAGATCTGCTTCAGATGCGATTGCAGTGACAGCTGCGTTTTTGGGAGCCTACAATGCGAAACTAGCAGGAGTAAAGAGTTATATATCTCAGCTTATGTTTGATACACCTTTGCGTATTTCCCCACGGTTCGACATCGCTAAAATGCTAGCAAAAACTGAGATGATCGAAAATCTACACGATAAAAATTTCACTTCTTATCGTCAGGTTCGTAGTGGACTTTTTAGTTTTCCTGAAGATCCTTATCTTGCCAAGGGGCAGCTAGCTTCTAGTATACAAATGGCAATGTTCTTGAAACCTCATATTGTACATGTCGTTAGTTATTGCGAAGCAGATCATGCTGCTACCCCAGATGACATCATTGAGAGTGCTAAAATTGCTCGAAAAGTGGTAGCCAATTCGATAAGAGGATTACCAAGTATTTCGCTTGATCACAAGCTAGAGGAATATAAACAACAGCTTATAACCGATACAAATTATATTTTAAGAGCCATCAATAGTATTGCTGATGAAGGAGTTGAAGACCCATTTGTCCATTCTCCAACTTTAACCAAGGCCGTGAAAATGGGTATTCTTGACGCACCTCATCTTAAAGGATTATCAGCAGCACGAGGAGAGATTAACACAGCAATTATCAACGGCAAATGCTTAGCTATCGATGAAGATACTGGAAATCCTATACAAGAGAAAGATAGAGTTAAAACGATCCTAAAACGCGAAGGGATTCTTCTAATAGAACAAAAGAGGACTAAGGGCATTACTATAGTCTAGCATATCATATCGAAAAACAACAGAACTGATTTAGTTATATCAATAGCTCACATTACCTATTCCAAGATTTCTTTTTTCAATTCTGACTGCTGCTTAGTTCTGAAAAAAATATAAATTCGTTCTGCTATTGCACGACTGATTCCTTCAACCAGACACAGTTCATCAACTGTGGCTTCTCGAATTCCGCTTAAATCCCTAAAATGCTGCAATAGGGTATTTCTCCGTTTTGATCCAACACCCTCAATTTGATCTAATTGTGATTTGGGCTGTAATAATCTCCTTTTCTTGTGATAGGTGATAGCAAAACGATGAGCCTCATCTCGACATTGTTTGAGTAACTGTAATGCGACACTATCTCGAGGAATAGGAAGTGGAGTTTTCTTTTTTGGGAGAAAAACTTCTTCCTCTTTCTTTGCTAGACCAATAACAGGAATTGTCTTATTACATTGTAACAATACATTATAAGCAGCATTCACTTGAGGCTTACCTCCATCAATTAATAATAAATCTGGTGTAGAAGATGCAAATTTGGGGTCATCATGTTTAAGACGACGAGTTAAAACCTCTTGAAGCATTGCAACATCGTTGGGTTCAGATTTCGTATACTTGATTTGAAAACGACGATATTCTGATTTTTCTGGCAACCCATCCTGAAAGACAACCATGGATCCTACTGAAAGTATTCCTTGAATATTAGAAATATCAAATGTTTCAATACGTCGAGGGAGTGATGGAAGGTTTAAATGATTTTGTAGCTCAAAAAGAGCATCTTGCTGAATTTCTTCTTTCTTACGAATTGATCTTACTTTTTCACCAAGATCTAATTTGAAACGAAGAACATGGCTTTTAAGAAGGGCGTTATTGACAATTTCTGGGTTAAATTTAATTCTAATGCTTCTTCCCTGTTTCTTAGAAAGCCAAATTTCCAAAATCTCAATCTCTTCTGTCATTTCATTTGAAATTTCTATCAAAAATGGAATGAAATCAGTTCTCATATAATAATTATTGATGAATGACTTGATTATCTCTGATTCAGGCAAGGCTTCGAGAATACCGAGATAATTTACTTCAGAGTTTACAACAACTTCATCTCGAATCCAGAAAATCAATAACATATAATGGTTGGTATCTTCTAGGAGGATAATGACATCTTTATCCCTTGGTTGAGGGAGACCTTTCTGAGTATCAATAGTAGCCTCAATTTGAGCGATGCGATCTCGAATCTTTGCTGCTTGTTCAAAATCTAGGTTTGTAGAAGACTGATCCATCTCTTGATATAGTATTTCCATTAAATCCTTCCTTTTCCCCTCTAAAAACAAAACGAATTGTTCAACAATCTGTTGGTATTCATCCTTGGGTATTTTCCCCACACACGGAGCAGAACACCGTTTTATAGAATGATCAAGACAAAAATTTTTCGTTCTAAAACAATAGGTCTTATTAGCGATTGGAAAAATTTTTCGTAAAGAACGTACTGATGCACGAAGAGCTTTGACATCAGTTTTTCGGCCAAAAAACCAATCATCTTGATTTTTAATACTTCGGACAATAAATAGACGAGAAAAAAGTTCTGTGGTAGAAGGTGCTGTTATTTGGATCATTGGGTATTCTTTGTCATCTAAAAACTGAAAATTAAACCTTGGGGTGTGAATCCGGATCAGTTCTCGTTCTCGTAAAAAAGCAGCTTCTTCAGATTCGTGAATTTCATAATCTATTGATTTAATTTTGGAAACTAAACGCCTAGTTTTTGAATCGATTAAATCCTTTCGAAAATATGATTTTACACGTTTTTTAAGGTTGGATGCTGCGCCAATATAGATAATCTTATCTTTATTGTTTAACATGAGATAGATTCCTGGCTGAGGTGGGAGTGTTTTCAAAATAGACTCTAAAGAAGAGACCTCAGAAGGCATACTATTCATTTAATTTCCTCATAAATCAGCTGCTTAAATGTAATCCATGTTATTTTTGTACTCAAAGACTTGAATATACACTTATTAGAGTCTTTAGAAGATCGTGATTTTAAGAGAAATAGTATACTTTGTTATTTTGGGAGAATATTGCGTAGATTACTAGAAGTAAAGGGCTCAATAATGTTTAGACTATCAGTAAATAGAAATAGAGTATAAAAATTTTGAGTCTTCCTTGGTTGTATTGTTAAACCATTTCCAATCATACTAAGATAGGCAATAGACAAATTAGGTGCATATGGAGCAACATACTCGGAAAATTGCCTAAATGGAATAATAGCTGCTGTAATGTACTTATTTCCTGCTTTATGGAAGGCAGTCCATTTAGGATAGGGATCTCTTTCAAGCCAAACACGAGATTCCCATTCCTGTAGTTGATATGTTGCGATCTCATTGCTTGATCTGACGTAATATCGATCTTCATTAGTCTTGGAAGTCTCGAAAGATGCCTGTACTTGAATATGGAAGTCTCGCTTTACACCAGAGTGATTAGTTAAGAGCTGATGGACAAGTAGATAAGGTGATTCAGGTAGAGTAAGGAAATTTGTAGCAACTTGGAGGCCTTTGATTTTTGGAGAATAGTCTATAGTATCCGATTTAAACCCAACTCCTCTCCATAAGCCTTTATCAACTTTGTAAGATGTGAATTTGAGTTTATTGAAATCTTCGATTTCCCAAGTGAAAGCTGGCCTAAGAGTTGTACCTATTCCACCATAGAACTTGTTGAACCAAAGAAAAGGTTTAATTTCAGGGAAAAATGTCAATAGATAATTATCACTTCCTTCTAAAGAGAGATAGAAGATTTGCCCACGATGTTGTTCACTAGCACGAAAGGTAAGGAAACTATTATTGACTTCGATGTAATTAGCTGCCTTTTTTCTTTCTATTTCAACTTTTTTTGATTTATTGTAAAATGCCAGAGAAATAGGTAACTTGTGTATCCTTGTAAGCGAATCAAAGGTAAGATTACCCGAGATAGGTTTGTTTAGATTAGAAATTGGAATTTTTACTTTTTCTCTCCAGATTTGAGTCTCTATTTCTGGAATATCTATCTTGACATTAGTTTGAAGAGCATCAACTATTAATTCAAATTTGCCTTTAGGAGTTGTTTTACGAAAAGCATCAAAACCGACTTCGATTTCCTGCTGTTTATTCTCTAAAAATAAGCTTTGACAAACCAACTCACCATCTAATAATCCAAATTTTGCGTGTGACTTCGACTCAAGAAAATGTTTGAGTTTATTAGAAGGAGAATGCTTGTAAACATCTTCCCAAGTTTTTTTAATTTGTTGCCACGAATCAGCAAATGTGTACCAAACTGGTGAAACTGTATAACTATCACCAGGTTTTAAAGTGGGAATTTTGTGATCTATTCGAGGGAAAAACCTTCCGATGTCAATTTTGTCAATCTTTTCAGGATCAAATAGACATCCAAGCCATCCACCACTAAATTCAGATGCTTGCCATCCTTCTTTAAATTCAGAAGGATTTTTTCCCATATCAATTGAAAATCCGAAGAAATCAAGGTGAACTATCCCTTCTTGTAGAGGATAGACACGTGTTCGATTAGACATTTCCTGAGGCCACCAATAAGTGGAGCTCTGAACGCCTAAATTTGACTTGAGTTCATTCGAGGTATTTTCAACGGTCCAAAAGAAACCTATAGGATCAGAATCATCTGGAAGGAAAATTTCTCGGGTTAACTTAACTCCTGGTTTCTTCTTTGAATGAGCGTAACTTTTTAACCACAGTCCATTGTCTCCTTCCTTAATTTCATGAATAAGCTCTAGAGTAAAAAATTCTGACCCTTCATCATCAAAAGGATATCCTAAAACTGGGCCATGCCCTTTTACTTTCAGTTTCCGAAGTTTGTCCGTAATAATAACTTCATTGCTACCTGGTTGAGGATTCTTATACAAAGAGACACGAACATGTTTGTTTTCAACGAAAATTTGTTGGTTAAACTCATAGGAAACTGTTTTGCTATCTTTAAAGATAATGATTGGTATCTTTGTTGTTGAAAGTATTTTTCCTTCAAGAGTCATAACTTCTACATCAAATTCATCGACTGTGGTAGCTGTATCCCCTATTCGTGTAATAAAATTCAGTGTCGTGTCATATGGAGAAATCTGTACTTTATTTTGATGTTGCTCAAATTTAGCAAAGATTCCATCTTTCACTTTAACTACAACGGCTTGTTCCTCCCCCATATAATTCTGAAAAGAAAGTGGAACCGTAACTGTATAATTGGGGATGGTTTCAAAATTCTGAGGTAAAGTTTGAACCTTTATCGCGCTAACTGGGCATTTTCCTACTGTTAAAGGGAAATCAATCCCATCCATTGTTACTGAAAATGTTATTATGTGATCAGAGAACGTGTGTGTATGTTCATTCATATCCAATTCAGCTGTATTTGCTAGAAAAGTTCCGCTCAATTTGATTTCTTCTTTAGTTTGAGCTCCTAGTTTGATCGAGTACTTCCCTTGATTCTTCTTTAATTCAATTTGAGCAGATGACATGACCTCAATAGATATTTCATGTGAAATTTCTCCATTATTCTCCATTTCTAGTGTTATGGGGAATTCCTCAAAGCCTAGGAAAGCTTCTGAATTAGGTGTTTTGGCTTTTATACAAAGATCCACATTTTCTGGTGTTTTTAAATGAAATCCGTTGATTTTTCCGATTGTTCTATCCACCCATACTTTAAGAGACTGATTTGCCTCCTCAAATAAGTATTCATAAACAGCCATCTTCTCTTCAAATTCAAGATTAGGCTCTAGTGTAATTACTGGTTTGAAAACACTATACCAATTAGATTTGAGGTTTTGGAAGAAAGTTTGAACCACAGGATTGTTTAAGATTTGAGGGAGATAGTTTTCCATGTATGCAGATGTCTTAGGGCGCCATTTGTAGCCTTGACGTTTGTAAACAGGTTGAGCTTTAACATTTCCCCCCCAAGTGTGAAGAGTTATGAGTTGAGCATTTTCATCCGTAGCATATTGAGTCGCTCGCAATAATAGAATCTTACCAAATCCTTTTCTCTGATACATTGGATCTACACCAAGAAGAAGGACATAATAACCATTAGATACATTCCATGTTGGATTAACGAATGTTACTCCGATTATTTTCTCTCTGTTTTCAGGATCAACAGCGATAAAGTAGGAATTTGTATCCTGATCCTTCATTTCTTTTTCTAAGTACTCTCCCGTAAAATTTAAGGTTCCTCCAAAACCTTCGGGCCAACTATCTGGGTCCTTAAATGAATTATAACAACGTGCTAACGCATCAAAATCTTTTCTAGACTTCTCTAGTACACGCACTAGATCCACATTGTCCTCTGGAAAAGGTACTGGTTTTTTTCCAGTATTAGTCTTCTGCATGATAGTTCGCTTCTTTGTTATCATTAAAATAAATCAATTGAAATCCATCAAACCCAGTTGAAATCCAAGACGGAGAATTGATTCACTTATATTAGAAAAAGACAAATCTAACTTAAGAATTAGGTTTCTGGCAATATGAATAAAACTATATTTCGCTAAGATATTATAGAAAAAAACTAAAAGTAAGTCCAATAATTGAAAAAGAAGATATCAAAGGTGCTTGAAGGAGAATCCTAGCTTGACTGGAACAGCCTATTTCTTTGTCATGTGTCCTCCATTCGAAATAGTGAGTAAAAAAACACAATTAATAGTTGCAGATAGAGGCTATTTTGAAATTTCTCGCAATAGAATTCGTTACAAAATCACCAATAGAACTACTGACTTTTTGATGCTGTTACCACGGGAAGGAATAGGGGTAATGACTGAATTGCCACCATATATAGATATCGACTCATTTCAATTATTCCAACAAATTTGTGAAGGAGTGGCTGAAATCTGCTTCTCACCAGCTGGAAAGACTAAAGAGAAACTGTTTCTTGATTTCATGTTTGGTGATATCCTACCATTTACGATGAAACAATATGATTCAGGGTTTTATCAATTACAATCTCTTCCAAGTAGCATATACGAAGAATTCTACCGCATGTCTATGTCAGTTGAAGATACTCTAACCACAACAAT
>JAEOTU010000116.1 GCA_016839665.1 Candidatus Hodarchaeota archaeon | reverse complement strand
TACAAAATGATGATTTTGCAAACTGAATTCTGTGCTCTCTCATTATTTCAACGAATTATCGTTGATTATTATTAGAGGTCAATGTTTCTGAATAACTAAAATATGTTAAATGGTGAATTTGAGATAGGTTTCCAAAGACTCAGGAAGGAATCGTAGTGGGAATCTTTGATCGAAAAGTTGTTGTGATCACTGGTGCGGGTAGAGGTATTGGTCGTGCTCATGCTCTTGGTTTTTCTCGTGAAGGAGCAAAAATCGTTGTCAATGATCTAGGAACTGATCTAGATGGATCAGGCTCAACTATTTCTATCGCGGATAGGGTTGTTAAAGAGATTCAATCCCATGGTGGTGAAGCTGTAGCAAATTACGATAATATAGCATCTCTTGAGGGGGGTGTCAACCTCATTCAAACAGCCTTAAATAACTTCAACAGGGTAGATGTGCTGATCAATAACGCAGGCATTCTAAGAGATAAAACACTCCTCAAAATGGAGGAGGATATGTGGGATCGAGTAATGGGCGTTCATCTTAAAGGAACATTCTCTTGTACTCAAGCAGCTGCTAGAATCATGAGAGAACAGGGATTTGGAGGAAGTATTGTTAATACTACATCATTTACGGGACTTATGGGAAACTTTGGGCAAACCAATTATGGAGCAGCTAAAGCAGGTATTGTTGGATTTACTATCAATGCTGCAATTGAACTTGAGCGGTATAACATCAATGTAAATTGTATCGCACCTATGGCACTCACACGAATGAAAAGTCCAGTAGTCACTGAAGACATGACACCTGAACGAATTACACCTATGGTGCTTTTTCTCTCTAGCGACAAAGGACAACATATAACGGGCCAGATAATAGGAATCCATGGTCAAAAATTATTCCAATATCAGATAGTAACCACCAATGGAGTCGAAAAAACTAGCAAAGAATTTTGGACTGTTGATGAAATTGCAGAAAAGTGGGATATGATTACCGCAATAGATTAACCACGAACACTTGTATAGGCATGAATATTTTCAGGTGGAACATCTGCTAAGATGTTGTGAGCAGATGCACGGATGTATCCTGTACCACCAGCTCCCAAAGTATCAAAGGCGCGCTGAACCTCCTCTTGGACTTCTTCTGGAGTACCGCGAGGCATGACTCTCTGAATATCAACACCCCCGTGAAAACATAATTTCTCTCCAAAATTTGCCTTTATTTTCTGATGATCCATATCTGTTGCGTGTGGTTGGAGTGGATTGAGTATATCGAACCCAATTTCAATTAAATCTCCAATGATAGGATAAATGGAACCACAGGAGTGGAGCATTACTTTGACGTCTGCAGATTCTTTTATTGATGTGACTACTGTTTTTAACTTAGGTTTTATTAGCTCTCGAAATGATTTTGGTGAAATAATCATCCTATCTTGCATTCCAAAATCATCGCCTATTAAGACGATATCAACATATTCTCCTAATCCTCCTTCAACTAAAACTTCTTGCCAATATGGGACAAACAGTGTATTTGTGATTTGATCTAGTAAATGTTCAAAGAATTCTAAATGAGAAAATAGATCCGAGAAGAATGCTTTTAATCCAACTAACCACGTTGCACATTCCATAACGCCTCCAGTAGGTGCATCTAGAATAACAGCATACTCCTCCTGCGTTCGAAGTTGTTTTGCTTGAACTAATACTTCTTCTATCTGGGCTTCCTTCAATTGAGGCCACTTAAAATTCTCGATATCTTTAATTTCACGGGTGTTCTTAAGCGGCCAATCAATCTGGTCAAAATAGATGATCTTGTTATAATGCGGTGAGAAAACACTTCGATGTTTAACTCCAAAACCGTCATAATAGTGATTCTCGTCAATATCAATTCCTTGAAATCCTGCACAAATATGACGAGTATCAACCTTCCATCGTTGAAGTGTTTCCTCATGAATACACGCTAACTGTTGAAATTTGTCACATAAATCCGAGGGATAAAGAGTGGGAGCATATTTCTGTAGATACCGATCATATGCTATCTTTGATATTCCACTTATTGGGCCACCAATATCCAAGGGAAATTGGTCAAGTGGCTTTTGATTAATTGCTGCCAATACGCGATCTCGAGAGTTCACTCAGATTCACCAATTTACATGTTAAAACTCGAAAAGTTTCCTTATTTTTTCAAGACTAAAACACTACCATCTTTTTGGCCAATATATGCTTTGGATGCCATTCCGATGAACAAACCTGTGTCAACGACTCCTGGAAAAGCACGTAATTTCTCATTAAGTGCTGATGGATTTTCAATGGTTCCAAAATCCACATCTAATATAAAATTCCCATTATCTGTGATTAAGGGCCCTAATTTCGCTTGTGCTAAACGAAGTGTTGGTTTTCCCCCAAGTTCCTTCATTTTTTTCGCTAAGGGAACATGTGCTAAGGGGATTACTTCAATTGGAATACCTTTCTTCCAATTCTCCCCTAAACTTTCAGATTCTTTTTTAAAATCCGCTATAATGATAAATTCTTTTGAATTTGATGCAATGATTTTCTCTTGTACTAAACACCCTCCACCTCCCTTAATAACATCTAGGGATTTTCTATCTATCTCGTCAGCTCCGTCAATAGTTAGATCTATTGTTGGATATTGGTCTAATGAGACCAGATCCAATTCATTTTCTAGAATTAATTGGTGAGACTGAAAGGAAGTTGGGATACATTTTAGATTCAGATTTTCAGCTTTATTCCTCTCTGCAACTTTTTTAATGGCATATATTATTGTTGAACCACTTCCAATTCCTAAAACCATCTTCTGTTTGATATTTTCTTCAACAGCTCTCTCGGCTGCGTTTTTTTTGCTCAATTCGATTAGATCTTTATTCATGTGGATTATCACCAATAATCTAGGCGATATTGTCTACTATTTTTCGGCCTATTTCAAAAGCTTGATTCATGACATCCTTCTTCTTATCGACAGTATCCTTTGCAGTGAGTCCAACATGGGGGACAATCAATCGTTCTATTATTGGAATTTCTAAACCTTTCATAACAACATTAATAGGTTCAATTGTTTCTTGAAATAGATTTGTACATCCTTGGACAATAATAATTCCTTTTTTGCCTGTCGGCACTCTAGAACGCATTGATACTTTTTTTTGCTCATCTACCTCATAAATCAATTGGCTAGTACAAAACCTATCTAGCCAATTCTTCATGTACCCAGTTACAGATCGATTGAAAGAGGGGGTCGCTACAATTAATATATCCGCTTCAAATATTTGAGACTGAACATGATCATGAAAACCATCTTCAATAGGACAGATTCCTGTATCATAACATTCCTCACACCAATTGCAATACTTCAAGTCTAAATCTATTAAATGTACTATTTCATGGTCATGGGAGTTTGTTCCACGAAATATTTCGTTGATGAGAGTGACAGTGTTTCCATTTTTATGCGGACTACCATTGATAGCCAATATTTTCATATGAGCTCCTCCAAAAAAGCCAACATTTATTACAATACTTGTGTATTTTTCAGCATTTTCCTTCTTTCCATGGTAATTAGAATAACTGGTAAGGAATAATTATTCTAGTTCAAAACTTTTAAATTCGCCTCTATTTTGGTTGTTGCTCATCTTGGATTCAAATCTTGACTTTTTTTGGTTCCTCGACATTTAACTTCGAGATTAAATTTTTTAGGGAATTTAATGACGAATTTCTAAACATCTTCTGAACACAAAGTATAAATAGACAATGTTCCATTCTATATACAGATGTTCAAATTCGAAATAATGATTATTCCTTATTATATCTGACCTCACATAACCATAGATCACCAAGCCGTATAAAACTGTTTTAATTCAGCAACCAGCAATAATTGATCAGTGGACACCAGGTCTCAAGAAAGTAGGGGGAATTTCGTGGTTTGAACAATCTTTCTAGTAACTAATTAGGAGGATAAACGGTGTGAAAGAAGAAGAATCAGAAACCAAAGAAAGTTACAGATTTATTACCCTTGAAGGATCTCATTATGACATCGGATTTCAACTGGGTAAGAAGTTAAAGGAAGATATAGAACTTTATCCGAATATTGTGACAGATTCCTTTAAGCCTGAGAGAACTGGGTTCAAGAGTCTTGTTGAGGCACATAACTTCGCTGAAATGTATTGTCCAGGCATTATTGAAGAAATACAGGGACTTACAGATGGACTAGAAGTTAAGCTTGATCGGATAGTATTCAGTAAATATATTGTTTACACTACAAGACAAAACAATTGTAGCCAATTTCTCGTTCTCCCTTCTGTTACTGAAGATAATTCAATTTATCTCGGCAGAAGTTATGATTATCACCCATCGGACGAAGATTTAATTCTCATGAGGACTAAAATCAACGGGAAGTTCACCCATATCGGATTTAGTGCTCAAGGCCTTGGTAGAACCGAGGGATTGAATTCAGAAGGTTTAGTGGTATCAATGACCGGTGGTGGCGCCTTTGATGCTCCCACTACAAATACTAAAGCAATTAATTATACCATTGCTATCAAAGCATTGTTGGACAATTGTAAAACCACCGATAAAGCGATTGACCTGCTTTTGGAAATGCCAGTGTATTCGTCTACCAGCTATTTGATCTGCGATAAATCAGGTAACAGTGTTTTGGTAGAAGGTATTGATTCCAACTTTGAGGTAAAAATCGTGAATGAAGATTCACTAGATAAATTCATAATCGCAACAAATCACTATAACCATCCAGAAATGACCTCTTACAATAAATTTGTAAATCCGTGGATAATGTCGAGTTCTCAAACACGATACAAAACCATGGAATCAGCTATTTGTTCAAACATGCCTAACATCACAAAGGAGTTGGTTTTTCAGATCTTATCTCAGGAAATGCCTAATGGTGTCTGTGCTTTGAATTTTACAGAGTGGTTTGGTACATTATGGTCTGTATTATTCGATGTCACACGAAACAGCATGGATGTATGTTTTGGGCCACCAACCCATAATCCTTATCATCATTTTACAATGACTGAGCCAACAGATGATAAGGAATTCATTGCATCACTTGTCAATAGGAAATCATCAACGTAAAAACACTTCAATTCCCTCCTCCTTTCTTTTGGTATTATGTATAAGTAGAGTTACGGGAATGGTAGTATTACTATTCAACAACCTTTTTATAACACGTCTTTTTTTAACAAATGCCTTTGTTAGAATGAAGGATCAACTAATCCCTGAGATCAATGATGACCGATCAAGGCATACTCATCTATCATTATTATGAATAATCCAATTTGGAGCTATCAAGATGAATGAAATTACTCCTGATTTATGGATGAAGTCGTGGGATCCACACGTAAAGAGCAATTTAGAATATCCTACGGAAAGTCTTGGTATTCTTTATACTCGTGCTATGAATAAATTTCCAGATAAACCTGTATGTTGGATGATAAAGCGAACAATTACTTACCAAGAGTTTTTAGAAGAAGTAAAAAAGTTTGCTACTTTCTTACAACAGAATGGAATTAAAAAGGGAGATGTAGTTTCAATTTATATACCAAATTGTCCTCAGTATCTTATTGCTCATTTTGGAAGCCTGCTTATAGGGGCAGTTGTAAGTGGGTTGAATCCATTATTAAGTGAAAGTGAAGTTGCTTATCAATTGAACGATAGCAAGAGTAAAGTCATTGTTGCAATGGATGTTCTTTATGATAAACGATTGAAGAAGATTCTGGATGATATTCCCTCGCTTGAAATTATTGTTGGCACAAATATTTCTGAATATATGGGATTGGGTAAAATACCCACTTTTTTCGCAAAGTTGCTTCGAAAAATTCCGAAGGGAAAAGTGGACGATTGGCCTGGGAAAAAAGTTATCAAATTTTCAGACATAATGGATAAGACTCCTATTAACGTTAAAGAAGTCTCCATTGATACCAACAAAGATTTAGCATTACTTCAATATACGGGAGGTACAACAGGATATCCGAAAGGAGCAGAGCTGACTCACCGAAATATAATCGCTATGCATACACAATTCACACATTGGTGTAATTTTAAAGATGGGGAGGAAATAGCTTTATCAGCTTTTCCAACCTTCCACATTGGGGGAATTATAGTAGCAACCCAAGCAATCTGGGTAGCTGGTAGTCAGATTTTAATTCCAAATCCACGAGATACTGATCATTTCATTTCCCAGATGATTGAGAAAAAACCCACTATTCTAGGAAATGTTCCTACCCTTTATGGGATGATGATGAACAATCCCAAATCCAAAGAAATTCCGAAAGATGTTTTAGATAATGTTAATGTTTATGTTTCTGCAGCAGCCCCGTTTCCAGCTGAAATGATACGAGATTTTGAAAAGCACATGAATGCGGATAAAAAGGTTATGGAACTATATGGGATGAGTGAAACAACAACGAATATTTCCAATCCATTCTATGGAAAGAAAAAAGTGGGAAAAATAGGATTACCTCTTCCTGATACATTAATTAAGCTAGTAAACATCGAGACTGGTGAAGCAGTAGGGACTGGAGAGCCTGGTGAAATTCTGATTAGTGGACCCACGGTTACTCGGGGATATTTGAATAATCCAGAGGCAACGGAAAAAACAATTGAGGATGGTTGGATTCACACTGGAGATGTGGGAATTATGGATGATGATGGGTATGTTCAGATCGTTGATAGAATCAAGGACATGATTAATGTCAGTGGGTACAAAGTTTTTAGTGTCCATGTTGAGGATATTTTAACCAAACACCCCGATATTGAACAAGTAGCTATCATTGGAAGTGAGGATCCAAATCGACCTGGAAATGAAATCGTAAAAGCCTATATCATGTTAAAAGAAGGAATTGAACCGACTGAGGATGTAAAGGAGAATATTAAGGTATTTGCCATAGAGAACTTATCTAAGTATGAGAAACCAAAAATATGGGAATTTCGGGAAGAGCTACCATTATCAATAATTGGTAAGGTCCTTAAAAAGGAGTTAAGAGAAGAAATCACCAATGAGAAATGATACTAAAGTCTCCAAACGGTGGTCTTTTCGTAAGAGAGCATTTTATCTATTCTTAACACCGTTTTTCCCTCGAATCACGCAAAAACTATTCCATATTGATGTAACGAATAGAGAGTTTGCTGATAAATTTCCTGAAGGGGAAGGGGTTATTTTCGTCACAAATCATCAATCGCACTTAGATGGACCTTTCATCGCTAGTACACTTCTTAATCCCAATGGACAGAGAAGGTTTCTTGGTTTTATCGGGTCTGGAAAAGCTATGCGAGAGAATTTTCTGTTTCGGTCTTTGACATTGATTGGAGGGATTCCAATTTTTCGTGAAAACCCGAAACCGACGCTGGATTACGTAAGCAAGTCGTTGCAAGAGGGATTTGCTGTATTAATAACACCACAGGGCAGACGTGTTCATAGAACGCCCTATCATGATTATTTCAATCTATCTGAAGAAGGAAGAACAGGTGTTGGAAGAATTGTTCTAACAACAAATGGAAAAATTCCAGTAGTCCCCTTATATATTCAGGGAACAGCAGAAATACTGAGGCCTGGGACAATTAAACCAAAATTTGGGTCATATTGTTCTATTTCCTTTGGTGAGTCTCTTGATTTTCATCAATATTCGCGTCAAGATGGGTGGTCTGAGTCTGACCCTGATTTTTTCCCAAAAGCAAGAGAAATTACCAATACAATCATGAAATCTATCCGAAGTCAGTATCTCAAAACAGAGAAAGACTATCTTGGCTTTCTTGAATGGAGATTTGACACAGAAATTGATAAAATTGCTGTTCCTTCAAAATTAGAAAGGCAATTTAACAAATTCCTTCACAGACTTGCCTGTGTGCCTCCAAATCAAATACAAGAGTTTCTAGAATCAAAAAAACAGTAATCCTTAATCGAAAAATCCATAATTAAGTCGATAGGAATATACAGCAAATTGGAACAAGTAACCAGTCCCAGTATCAATACTAAAATGGTCACTAACTTCCTCTTTATCCCCAAGGGCTATTATAATTTCATCCTCAACTAAGACTTTTCTTTTACCTTTCCGGATTTGAATTTCTAGTCTTTCTGTTTTTATGTTTTCTTCATCTCTTAAGTAAGTAAAGATAATCATGGGGATTTGGGGGATAAACGGTTCATTCTTTGTCCCAATCTGTATATAATCTTTGAATGGATAGCGTTGGTAGTCTTTCTTATCCTTTGGCTTTAAAAATAAGCAAAACTTCACCTTTTTTGACGGTTTTTTTGTAGGAGTTATGTAAAGCAAGCGTATTTTATAGATAATTGAATTTCCGAATATTAGATCGCGGATGATTCTGTAGCTATCTTCATTCCGGTGTAATGAAGTATGAATATAATTCACACCTAAATTAATCATATCTGGAACTAAATTGTCTTTGAGCTTGAATCCCGTGTCACCCCCACGAAATTTTGTTCCACAAATATTTACCATCGTTAGGACATACAAGTCTGCTTCAGAAATCGTTTGAGTTAATTTAGCGGTTGAGCTCTGAGGATGCATTGATAGTTCAAGTTGTGTTTGTTGAGCGTTACGATTGATGATATTAAACGCCACAAATCTTGGGATTCGTGATAACCCACACAGATGAGGAGAACCAAGAGTTATCAGGAGTTTAATCTTCTTAGGATTGTACATCTTCACATAATGTCTACCAACTAACCCTCCAAGTGAATGTCCGATGAGATAAAGAGATTCACTATTTGTTAAATTTAAGACCTCGTCAATGACTTGTTCTAAATGCTGAGTATTTTTCTCTACTCCAAGTCGATCATCGTACAAAGCCATCGCAAAAATATTCCGAAAACCATCTCCCCAGAAGTATCTAACCATCCAATTCCAGGTCGCATAATTTGAATTAAATCCATGGACAAGTAAAATTGGGACAAATCGTTCTTCTTTCAATTTACTTTCTACATCTTGGTAAATATAACGCCAAATCTGTAGCTTAGGCTCAATTAATAACCAGTGAGCATCTAACTCTACTAATTTGGATGTCACGTCAACATATTGAATTTCATCTTGAGTTGGTAAAGTTAATTCAGCTAAATCGTCATCTTCCTCTACATCCTCTGCATATTCTAACAATTTTGAAGGAAGATGGATTGGTATTATCTCACGAAAGCTCTCTTCTGAACTTTCTGAATGTAAATAGATCTCAATGATCCAATTTCCAGGTTGTTCTAGGTCAGGGAGGCGCCATTGATGATTAAAACCTGGACGAGCGAAGCCAGATGTCTTTCCTGTGACAATACCTTCTGGAGATTTAGCAAGAAAGGTATAATTCGTCTCTCTCTCAAATGAAACGGTTAAAAAAGCTGGAATATTCTGTAAAATTCCATTTTCGAGATTATTTCCTTCGTAGATATCTAAAATATGATAATCAATTTCACTCATTAATTTAGATTGATTCTTTAAGTTTTTTTTAACTTTTCTCTCTTATTCTCTTTCATTCAATATCCTTTTTTGGTAGAATTGCACTTTCCATATTTGATGTACAAAGGGCAATAGATCAATTAATAGCTGTTTAGAATGATGGTGTTAACTTGGATTGGCAAAAAAAATTGAAGAACGAATCTGAAACAACTGTTTTAAAGCGATTAGACACAATTCTCAATGATCAGATTCCAACTCTTGATGAACAAGTCAATTGGAACGACTTCGGTGTTTATATCCATAAAAGAACTATTTTTGGAATTGGATTTTATGATCAAAAACTAATTGATATTCCTAACGAGCTTTGGACCCTGAAAAATCTTGAAGTTCTAAATTTAGTTAATAATGGATTAATCAAGTTACCAGAAGAAATTGGATCTTTGAATTCATTAAAAGAGCTCTATATTGGAGGAAACAAGATCAAAACGATTCCGAAATCCATTGAAAATTTAAAGAATCTAGTTTACTTATATTTACTTGAAGATGATTTGATTGAAATACCAGAAGAGATTGGAAATTTAATAAATCTAGAAGAATTATCAATTGGAAGTAAAAAACTTGATACACTTCCAGATCCAATTATCAAATTAAAAAAGAATAATTGTAAAGTTTATTTAAACAATAAAGAAATATAGTAAGGACTTATTTTATTTTAATCATACATTCCTAGTTTTTCGGTGAGTGTCTTGGCAATAGCTAGGTTTCGAATAGCCATGTCAAGGGGTTTCCAAGGCCATTCGCACCCAGCGGCGTACATATACTTGCCATTAGGTTTCCCAGCTTCAATAGTACGAGTCACTTCATATATAACTTCTTCTGGAGGACAAGGACTACCTAAAACTGTTGTACTTGTGTTTCCACGAAGACAAACCTTACTCCCGACCTGCTTTTTTGCTTGAGTAAGATCAACTTGAAAATCAATATCTAACACAGATGCTCCAGCTGCAACAGCAATTAATTCCAACATGTCACTTCTTGAATTATCTCCGCAAGTATGATACAAGGTTGGGACTTGTTTCTTAATAGCTCTATGGAGCTTCTGCGTTACTTTCAATGTGCTTGTTTCATAATTCTTAGGTCCAATTTGACTCACTGAAGCATCTCCAACACCAATCATATCCGCTCCTGCCTCAATTTGTAATTGTGCGAATTCATATTGAACAGGTAGAATTCGTTCTGCAAGCTTAGTCATGGTTTTGTGCCAATTAGGCTGTGTGTGACCACCTAATTCCATAATTTTTTCCATAGTAAACATATAACAAAGTTCTGATAAAGGAGCTTCAATCCACCCCATCACACACATTTTACCACCTAGCTTTTCACTCAACATCTCAACAGCTTTCACACGATCTTGAATTCGTTGATTTTCTAAAAGATTTGGAGTTTCGACTGAATCAAACTCCTCTATTCGTAATTCTGTTCCTGCTATAGGAGCGGGAGTATGACTTTCGTACTGAACGTCGACCCCCCAAGCATTAGCCTCTCGATATGCATCAGTTGCTACATGGACATGATCAATACCAAACAATTCTATTAGTTTCATTTGACTTTCTACAAGGACTTCTGGTCTTTGACAATACTCTCTTGAATAATCAACATTTGTCAAACCTGCTGCCAGATGCATTACAAAAGGATTAAACGGAATCTTGTCTTCAGGAATTCCTTTGATTGCAGAGAGTGTTCGGTCATTTGAATTGATGTTTAAACCTCCGTTAGTTTATATCAATGATGACTTTCATTACTTGGTCTTTCTTCTCTTCGATGTATCGATAAGCTTTGTTGTAATCTTGGAAGGGAAAATGATCGGTTATGAGTGATTCGACCTGAACTTTTCCTGAATGAATTAGCTCAATTGCCTGAAGATAATCCTTTTTCTGATACATTAAGGATCCTATAAGTCTTAATTCCTGATCTTGTATTGATCCTAACTCTATAGTTGGATGTTCACTAAAGATCCCTACTACAATAATATCAGTTCCTTTTCTGGCATTTTCAATAGCATCGTTAATCGTTGTATTGCTTCCGACGCATTCAAAGATTAAATCAGCTTTATTTATTCCGAAGATTTTCACAATCTCCTCTGATAGATTCTGATTCACTGGATTGATTAGATAATCGATTCCGACTTTTTTAGCAATTTCCAATCGAAAATCACTCACGTCTGTAATTAACACATTTTTTGCTCCAAGTGCTTTTACTGTTTGAGCAACAAGGTTTCCTATAGGACCAGCTCCTAATATAATGACATCCATTCCTTTAATGTTGTCTACTTTCGAGATGGCCCCACAAGCTACCGCTACTGGTTCAACCATGGCACCTTCCTCAAATGATATGTTATCTGGAAGCTTCAAAACGCGTTCAACCTCTGCAACAAAATACTCTGATGCCATTCCAGTGGTTTGGAACCCCATAACCTTTAATTCATCGCATATGTGGTATTTTCCATGTATACAAGGATAACATTTTCCACAGACGACTTGTGGTTGGATTGTGACTTTATCACCTTGTTTAAAATGCTTCACCTCCTTCCCTACTTTATCAATCACTCCAGAAACTTCGTGACCTTGAGTAACAGGATAGGGAGTGTGTGGGTGCTTTCCATGATAAACATGAATGTCACTACCGCAGATACCTATTCTCATCATTTTTACTAACACCTCATTTTCCTTTACCTCAGGAATAGGAATATCTCGAAATTCAATCTTTCTAGGGGTAATCATGACCTGTTGTTTCATGATTTTCACTTCAATTCATAAATCCACGTGATTTACTATAGTTTTAATACTATAGCTCCTCTGTTACAACAGTTTTTAAAAGGAAGTGCCGTGATATTAAGATTGGTATTAGAAGAAATGGAAGAATAAGCCCAAAAAACCACCATGCAGAAAAAACTTTTTCCAAGCTAAATGATAATGAGAAGGGGTCTTTTAAAACTTTAGAAAACGAGAATACTGATGAGTCAATTATTTGTTTCAAATAAAATACCATCAAATAAGCAATAATTGGAGTCATGTAGAAAGAACTTAAAGAAATGAGAATGTACCTCTTTTCATCTTTCTCATTCCACCCGAGTTTCCCACTAATGTAACCTCTTGTATATATAATTGCAATTGAAACTAAAATTAAGGCCCCTAGGGCTCCTAATCCCAGTAAACCGAGAATTGGTGAAACTAGAGGCAATGTGATTCCATATGCCAATATGAATGTTGGGAGTGTGATTAATTCTTCAAGATACCCTGATATGTTTAAAATTGCAATGATAGTAACTAAAAGGACTAGTATAAGATTGATAACGAATGCAACAAAAAGGAAGATTAGAATTTTTTCTCCCACTTCTAGGACTTCGGAAAAATAAGGAGAAGAACCTCCAAAAAACTCTAGAAAGATTAAAGCAAATATTCCCCCCAAGAAGAAAATACCTCCCAGAATTAGTAAGATTTCACTCGGGATTGACATAAAGGATTTTTCACATATCCAGATGCTAAAAGGATCACTTGCAGAAACACTCTCTTCAAGAAATGTTATGGTATATTTGCCTGAATGGGGAACGGTGAAATCTTTAGATGACATCCCATAACCTTCTCTGGAATTGAAAAGGAGATCTAAATTAACGATAACTGATTGACTCTCGTCACGAATGACTAGCTGTCCTGATCCCTCTGCGCGTTCTAACCACTGGACTTGGATTTTTACTTCATATTTTGTGTTTGCTTGTAATATGACAGAAGCACTTGGATTTTCTACCCCACCTATTGAAATTGGCTCAGGAACTGTAAAAGGAACAACGAAGGTAATTCCTCCAATTAATATTGTCGCTCCCCCGAGGACTACAAATACAACAATTGGGTAGTAGAATATCTTCCTTTGCATTAATCTTCCCGCACAATAAAGAGATTGAAAATCAATTCATGTTAAATTTGTTAATATCGATGCACCCATTGATTTCGAATCAACACTTATTTTCTTTCTTTGATTGCTTCAGTTACACCAACACAATCGTCACACCAACACACCCATTTTGATGCTCGTAGATCCATTTATGCTTATTGTTTTTTCGTAAATATTACCGAATTCGGTGATTCTCTGATTTATACTCCTGAAAAAGAGCGAACTGAACAAAAAATTTCCCCTAAAGAAGGAAAACTTATCTATAAGGACGTAGATATCTTTAACCTACGTACTGAACGAAAGAAGTGGGAAATAGAACATAAAAAAGACACGCATTTCATCCAAAGTACAAAGTATTAGTCGTTGTCCAATTACTGAATGATTACTTCTTCTTTTTCCGTTTTGTCAGTATCAATCCCGCAATAATAAATAACCAAAATTCAGAAAATGGAGTCGAATTAACCGAACTACTAGTTATCAGGTATATTATGTCAGGAATAATATTTGGGGTATTATCCAATCCATCTTGGCAAGGAAGATAATTAGTTTTTGACAAAGTTAATGTCACGTTTGTAAGCTCATTTGAAGAGACTGGGAGAGTAACTGTGCCTTTATTATTAGTAATTCCTCGCCAATAATATGTAGAATTGGTTAAGGTTACAATTACGTGACTGATTGACTGATCGTTGCTGAAGGTAGTTAAAACTGCTGAGTCTTGTTCATTTGAAACCGTATATTCAAGTTGTACTGGTATCGTTGTCCAAACTGGAACCTCGGGATCACCCATTAGGTTATATTGAATAAGTGTTCTATTTACGTGTTCTTCCCTTCCGCCCAGTCTAAGAAAATCTTCAATGTAATCAATTTTTGCTTGAGTAAATGCTTTTCCCGGTTGATTTCCTCCTTCAGTGAAAAATCGTTTCCAGAATCGTGAAGATAAACCTTGGGTATACCAACCACCATGTTCTCCATTATACCATCCTGGATCGTAAAGTGCTGAACCAGAACTAGCTATACACCCGATACCAGCAGTACGAAGAATATATTCAGAAAGACAATCTCCTGGACTACTAAAAGTACCTGTTGAACATGCACAAAGGAAATAAAATCCAAATTTCCCTTCAGTGTTATTAATTGTTGACATGACATTAATCAACGGATCTGAAGAAGAGCCATCAGTTCCATAATCAAATAGTAAGTCATTATCTTCGTCACGACTAAAAACCATCCGATACATTCCATTGCTAGATCCATGAGCATCAAACATTACAGTACTAGCCCCGCTATTGATCTCTTCTATCACATTAAGTTCGTTAAGAGGTCTATCAATATGATAGTCCGTTGTTTTTAGTCCTTCAGTTTCACCAAGAAGAGTGCTTGTCCAATCTGCTGGAAATACATTTGTTTTTAACCAATTATGATTTCTATTTGCGTCAAATTCGGGAATATCTCCTTCATCAAAGGTATTATTATGATTAATGTCTGAATTAAAATTTGCAAAAGCCCCTCCAAAAAGAGCATGGGTCATCCAAGGCCCAACTGGAGGGTTCCGTTCATAATCTATCAAGCGGTTAACTAATCCCCTCATTTGAGTATTATTTTCAGCAGGCAATCGCCCTACATACACCTCGGCGTCCCAATCGAAATAATCAATGACTGAGGCGGAACCATCCGCATGTAACTCCCAATTATCATCTAAATTCGCAAAATAATGATCACAACTCACATAATTATACCCTCCACGTGGAGACTCTACCTTAACTGATCTAGTGGGAACATAAGAAGATCCGCCTGCAAGAACGACCCATTGTGTATTCCTTTCTTCATGGAATTCTCGAATACACTTTTTGATCCTTTCTGCTAGATCCTCCCCTTCATAAGTTGAAGAAATATTTTCAACTATTTTGATGGCAGGAATTAACCCACGTTGTAATTTCCAAACCGCTAACGGTTGAACATCATCAATGAAGATTTTCGAGGTGATGATCAGATAATCAACGTTATTCTCAGATGATATTTTCGTGAAGTCACCAAAATTTTCTACCCCTTGAACAGTTAAAGATTGAGAGGTCGGGGATCTAAGACTCAAAGTTAAAGTGGTTAAACACATAATCGTAATTAATTTTAAATAAGCTCGTTTCATGAAGATCAACTGGAAAAACAGATAGTTTATGAAATACTGCACATTATCCGTTTTTACCTATTGATTTCTACAATCAAGATAAAAAACTTCTCTTCGGGGCAAAGGAGATTATGCAGGGGAAGCTAAAATAGTAAAGATGTAGAAATTTAGACAATATTGAGAGTCGTGAAGGTCGTCAAACTGCTGTTTTA
>JAEOTU010000115.1 GCA_016839665.1 Candidatus Hodarchaeota archaeon | reverse complement strand
GCAAAGTTGACTCCCCCCATCATTTTACTAAGTTATGATTCCAACAATTCATTACCAGCCGCGATGGAAACAAGAAAATATCTTGAAGTGGAGGGTATTAAAGCTAAAATAGTTCATGGAACTCTTAGAGAGTTAGCTGAAATTATTAAGCAGAGGAAACATTACGCTAATGTTAAACACAATCTTGAGAATGGTCGTATTGGAGTGGTTGGTGTTCCATCAGATTGGTTAATTGCTTCAAAAGTTGATGAACAGGCTATCGAAAAAGTTTGGGGAACTAAAATCATATACATCCCCAGTTCAAGACTTATTAGCTTCAAGGAAACAAAAATTTCTGAAACCATCAAAAAAAGGGAAGTAAAATTCATAGATCAGGCAGTTGAAATCGATATACCAAATCAAATGGTTGAAGAAGCAGCAAACGTAACTGAAAGATTGGTACAATTAACTTATGAGTTTCAACTTGATGCTCTCACAGTAGAATGTTTCACCCTGTTACAAAATACTGATGTCACATCATGTTTGGCATTATCTTACCTTAATGACCAAGGAATTATTGCAGGATGTGAAGGTGATATTCCATCAACTTTCACTATGCTGGTACTCCATCTACTGACTGGTCAAACGCCCTTCATGGGAAATATTGTAAATGTAGATGAACATAAAAATACTGTAACTCTTGCACATTGTACAGTACCTCTCAAAATGGTGGAAAGCTACTCGATCACCACCCATTTTGAATCAGGAAAGAGTGTGGCGATAAAGGGAAAATTCAAAATTCCACAGGAAGTAACCATATTAAAAATCTGGGGGAAGGATTTAACGCAATGGTGGGTAGCGAAAGGAAAAATAATCACAAATCTAGATAACTCGTCTGCTTGTAGAACACAAGTCGAAGTATCATTAGATGAATCTGTGGAATACTTTTTAGAGAGATCATTGGCAAACCATCATATACTAATATTTGGAGACTACAAGGAAGAAATCAATGGATTTTTAGATTATATAATAAGTCAAAATTAATCCTAAACACAAGCAAATCGGTCGTGGTCAAGGGAGGAGAGAATGGCATATTTTCCAACATGATTTGACATCTTCCTTTTATTTGAAATCAATAGAAAGATATATTCCTATAATGATTAATCATTTTCGTGAGGTTATGGAATGTACGCCGATTATTCTGAGAAATTAGCAAAATTAATAGTTAAATATTCTGTAAATGTTCAACCAGAGGATACTGTCTACATTTCGGGTTCAATTAATGCAGAGGAACTGGTTCGCGAGGTTTATCGAGAAGTGATCAAAGCAGGGGGATATGTCATCAGAGTAAAGTTATTTTTTGACGGTGAAAGGGAGATTCTATACAATTTTGCTTCCGATAAACAGCTCAAGTATGTTGATCCATTAGATATTGAACTTTTTAAAAAGATAAAGAAGCTAATTCAAATCTATTCAGATTATAATACAAGAGCTTTAACAAATATTGATCCAGAGAAGAAAGTGATATTCAGAGAAGCAAGAAAAGAAATAGATAAAATCTTTTTACAACGTGCTGCTTCAAAAGAACTTCGATGGAATTTATCACCGTATCCTTGTAATGCTTTTGCTCAGGAAGCCAATATGGGGCGTGATGAATATCTTGAATTTACTTACAAGGCATTAAATCTGCATCAGCCAGATCCAGTTAAATTTTGGACAAAAGTTAAGGAGGATCAAAAGGTGTTTATTGAAATTCTAGATAAGGGATCTGAAATGCAAATCATTGGACTGGACACAGATCTAACTCTATCCATCAAAGACCGAAAATGGGAAAACTGTTGTGGAGATTATAACCTTCCTGATGGGGAAGTATTTACTGCACCACATGAGGATGGTGTGAATGGCACAATTAGATTCACTTATCCAGGCATATTTGAAGGACAGGAGATAGAAGATATTAGGTTAACGTTTAAAGAGGGCAAAGTAATAGGTTTTGATGCTCTAAAGGGAAAGAAGCTTTTGGAAAAGATACTCACTATAGAAAATGCTGATACTCTTGGTGAGTTAGCAATAGGAACTAATTATGGTATCCAACGTTTCACAAAAAATATGCTTTTTGATGAGAAAATGGGTGGAACTGTTCACCTTGCTTTAGGGTCTGGTTATCCTGAAACAGGATCAAAAAATGAATCATCTGTTCACTGGGATATATTAAAAGAAATGAAAGATTCTGAATCGAAAATCATCTTGGATGGTGAGGTTATTTATCAAGCAGGAAAGTGGTTAATCCCAAAATAATTACAAAAGGATCAGACTGTTAATTGGTTCATTTTCCAGAAAAAAAACTCGTTACTTACGTATTTTTCACTATAGTAAAGAAATTTCCACGTATTTTTTTTTGAACACAGATAATAAACATTACAGAGAAAAAAATGCGTTTAAGGTGAATTTAGCATGAGAATCTTGGTAACTGGTGGCACAGGCTTTATCGGAGGTCACTTAGTTGAGAAACTTGTATCGGACAACCATGATGTTGTTTGTATGGTTCGTAAAACTAGTGATACTTCGTTACTCGAAAAGCTTGGGGTTGAAACCCTGATTGGTGATCTTGGTGACCCAAGTTCATTAAAACCAATCCCAAGAACTGTAGAACTAGCTTATCATCTAGCATCGTATTATACATTTCTCGGAAAAAAGGCTTTGTATATTAAATACAATGAAGAGGGAACGAAAGCATTGTTAGAAGCCTGTGAATCCGCTGGTGTATCAAGATTCATATATTGCTCATCAACTGAAGCGACAGGTTCAGTACCTTTCGTTAATACGAAAAAGGAGTACTCAACAGAAGAAGCACCCCATAATCCTCAGTATGAATATGGACGATCCAAGGTCCGAACAGAGAAAATCATTATGGATCATAAAGGTGAAATAACTTGGACTGTTTTAAGACCAACTGGGGTATATGGCCCTAGGTGTATAGATGATGTTTCGTATTGGTGGATTGAGGCTCTTGCGAAAAATAAAATTCCTGCATGGTTTCGGGTCAGAAATGCTGGAACTGTCCATTTTACCCATGTAGCTGATATTGTTCAAGGTTTTGACTTAGCACGAAAGGAAGTAGCAAAAAATCAGATTTTCAACATTTGTGCAGATGAATGTAAATCAGTAGATGAAGCAATGAGGATAGTCTGCGTATGTTTGGGCCGAAATCCACCTCGCTTTGCTCTACCAAAATTCATGTTGAAAATGGCTGTCGCACCTTTTCAAGTATTAAATTGGATTCGACGAAAGCCCAAATTCTTCATGAGAACTGCTGCAGTTGAATCTACTGTTCAACATCGCATTTATTCCAATCAGAAAGCTAAGAATTTGCTCGGTTTCAATCCAAATTATGATTGGGAAACAGGTTTTGCTGATACGATTAATTGGTACAGAGAGAACGGTATATTATGAAAAAAATTGGCCTTATTATCAATCCTATTGCAGGTATGGGGGGCAAGGTTGGATTAAAGGGCACAGATACTCCAGAGATTTTACAGGAAGCTAGAAAAAGGGGTGCCAAACCCATTGCGGGTGAGAGAACGAAAAAGCTGTTGCTTGAGTTAATAAAATTTCCAGAACATAAAATGATCTCTTTTGTAGTACCTCAAGGGGATATGGGTGCTAATGTTTTTAAAACTATTAGCTCTTCTATTCCAACTCTCAAGTGGCAGGAAATTTCAAATATTTCCATTATTCGAGAAACTAGTAGAAAAGACACTTGTCGTGTAGCTAAATTTCTAAAAAGACAAAAGGTAGATCTGCTTGTTTTTGTTGGAGGTGATGGAACTGCTCGTGACATTTTACAGTCTGTCGGATCAGAATTTCCTATATTGGGGATCCCATCAGGTGTGAAAATGCATTCTGGAGTATTTTCCCAAGGAATTGATAAAGGAGTGGAAATCTTGTGCAAATTTGTTCGAGATGAGGTTCAATTTGCTAAATCTGAAATAATCGATCTCGATGAAGAAGAATTTCGCAGAGATCGAATACTTACTAAATTATTTGGACTAGGCTTGGTTCCTCAAGCTCCCTCGTTCATGCAGCTTACTAAGATTAGCAGTTATGATACAGATTCAGAGAAAGAGAACATGAGAGGGATTATACGGTCTTTTAGAGAAACAATCGATTCAAAAATACTTTATTTGTTGGGGCCTGGATCAACGATGAAAGAATTATCCAAAGCATTCAGTTCATCTGTTTATGATCAAAAAACCTTACTCGGTATTGATGCAGTTCAAAATTCCTCTCTTATTGAAAAAGATTTGTCAGAATCTGACATTGTACGTCTGATAGAGGAAAGGGAGGCAAAATCAACTCGAATTGTTTTAACTCCCATTGGAGGGCAAGGATACATTTTTGGGCGTGGTAATCTACAATTTAGTCCTTATGTCATAATTAAGATTGGATTAGAGCGAATAGATGTTGTTGCTACCCGAATAAAGATTGAGAATCTACCGAATAAAGAATTACATGTTGATACAGGTGATTTAAATCTTGATAGCAAATTTTCTGGATATATTAAGGTTTTAGTTGATTATGAAAACTACTTGATGGTAAAAGTTGTTTAAATCTCGAAATCTTTTAGCACAGTCTGGATGTCTAAAGGGAGACAATAAGTTTGAATGCTTTCCAATTCAGATTGAGTAGCAAGATTGATCTGTCCAGACATAGAGGCTGAAATTTGGTCTACTACATCTATTCGGCCTTTAGTTTCGGGGTATTTGGGATTAATACTACAACAGCCTCCTGGAAGTATCGATGTTTCATAAAAACCCCATTTTTTAGATAGCTGAACAACTTCCTCTTTGTTATATCCTATTAGAGGTCTAATTACAGGAATTTTTACTTTCGACGAAACAATAGGTAAATTATCCAATGTTTGGCTCGCCTGTTCTCCAAGGATCTCCCCTGTGACAATCGCATTCGCTTCCATCTGTCGAGCATATATCTCAGCTTTATGAAACATCTGTATTCGGCAAAATAGACACGTTTGACGAATATTTCTCCCTTCAAGACCATTCAATATAGTTTCTTGGGTTTTTCCATGAGCAATTATTGCTAAAGAAATAGAAAACTCTGGATTACGTTCTGCAATTATATTACTAAGAGTTACTACTTTTTCGATAGTACCTAGAGAATGAAATGGAAAATTATGGTAATGGAGGAGGAGTGGTTGAAATCCATTTAACACTGCAATTTGAGCTGCAACAGAACTATCTATACCACCTGAGACTAGGCAAATGGCTTTCATCTCAGGAACATGTCCAATTTAGATCTGATTTATTATTATGCTTTCACTATCGCACTAAAAAATTCAAGATTAAACTATTTATGGTTGGAAAACAGTGAAAGAAGAAAGGTTTTTCATCTTTATACGGTAATAATTGAGAAAACCGTTGTCGAATGAAAATTCTAAAGATTGTTTCGAAAACTTTGATATAAAAGCTTGAAAATCAGCCATATGAGGGCTTTAGAGGGTAATTTATGCCTGAAAAATCGATGAATACTCCTAAAATCTCGGTAAAACGATGTTCAAATAACCCACGTCGTTGGTATGTTTCTTTCAATGCATCAAAACCATCTAGCATGCAATTGGTGCTACAATCTTTAGAGAAACGACATTATCAAGTACTCGCTTCTACTCCCAGTATTTCTGTCTTTCAGTCTAAAGGAACTCGTTTAACATGGCATACCCATGGATTAATACAGGTGGATTCAAAAGATACTATTCTCCAAAATCCTCAAGATATCGAACAGTTTATTAAAGAGATTCTTAAGGCTACAACGGAAGACTTTTCTCGGTGAGTTACATGGGTGAAAAAGAGTTAGAAATATCTACAAAGAAATTTGACAAGGAACTCCAAAAAGAAGTTACTACTAAATATTTTTTCCCCTTAGATCGCTTTTATTATGCTAATGATCCAGG
>JAEOTU010000114.1 GCA_016839665.1 Candidatus Hodarchaeota archaeon | reverse complement strand
CACACCCATATATTAGACCTAATTTTCTCTTATAGAGAGACGTTTGTTACGGGAACGCAAGCTGCTGCTTCTGGTGGTATAACTACAGTGTTAGAGATGCCACTTGGTATGATGGGACAATAGATATGATTGCTTCAGATCATTCCCCTTATAGTGATGATGAGAAAGATGTGAGCCTTAAAGATGACAATTTTTTCGAATGTGGTTCAGGGATGACTGGTCTGGAAACAATACTTCCTCTCATGTTGGACGCAGTTAATCAGAATAAAACTACGCTACTTAGACTTGTAGAATCTACATCGACTGTTCCTGCAAAGAGATTTGGAGTATATCCCCGTAAAGGGACTATTGCTATTGGTGCAGATGCTGATCTTGTTATTGTAGACATGCATAAAGAATATATCCTGAAAAATGAGAATCTATTCACTAAACCCAAGATATCAGTGTTTAACGGGAAAAAGCTTAAAGGAGCGATCGAGAAAACGCTCGTGAGGGGTAAGGTAGTTTATGATGGGGGAGAATTTCATGTGGAGAAAGGGTATGGAGAATTTGTCACTCCATAACGGATTCTATTAATTTAAAAGCTCTACTTGACCCAGTGTTAAGACTGTCTCTCCAGTCTGATTCCGGGTCTCAAATCCGATTAATCTACTCGTTGAGTTTTTTTTCAGCATCCATCCTTCCGTGGTAAGCGTGTCATTCATGAAGACAGGTTTTGAAAAGCGTGTTCTTACTTTTTTAACTTTGGTTGGATCACCTTCCGCAAGTCCATCTACAATTGCTTGTGTTGCAAAAGCTAATGTGCATAACCCATGAAGAATTATATCGGGTAATCCAACAGCTGTGGCAAAATCTTTATCTAAATGAATAGGATTTTCATCGCCGGAGGCAGCAGCATAACGGACGGATTGATCTGAAGTGACATTCATTTGCTTCCTAACTACTATCTGTTTTTCAATTATTTCATCGCTTTCCTTCAGTTTTCTAGGTTTAGGTCTTTTCCTAGGCTTCCTGAAAAACATACTAGATCGCATTTCAAAGACTGTTTCGTCTTCACTAAGACCCTTGAATACAGCCCATAAAATGTCACCTGATTCTTTAACATCAATGGATTCTAGTTCTACTTCAGTACTAATATTATCCCATGGTTTTAGCGGACGATGGTAGAGTATTTCTTGTTCACCATGAACCATCCTCGAAATGTCAAGATTTAAAGAGTCATCTGTTACAATTTTGATCATGAGATCAATATACATTGTTACTGGGAAAATGGGTGGGACTGCTAGTTTGGTTTCATCTTGGGCAAAATAACGGGGATTTGTTTCATTCGTTGCTTTTGCATATAATGCCACTCTTTCAGGGTCAACCACTTCCAATTTTCCCAAATAACGTCTACCCACAATAGCTGGGTCGAGACCACTTTCACTTTGTTCCAATCTTATTTCACCTTAACATTTTTGATACAGATTCTTAAGTGTTCAAAGGTTGTAAGGATTCCATTAAAGCATTAACAATATAAAACGAGCTGAATATTTCACTTTTTCTTACCGAGGTAACTTTATAGAATATACGTTTTAATCCGTCTACAGAGGATTCTTGATTTAGAAATGTGATGGAATTGACTAATTTCGACTTGACAATTGATCCAAAGGCTGTTAAAGAACAGATTGTATCATTTATTAAAAAAGCATTAGAAGAACGAGAAGGAAGTGGATTATTAGTCATATTTAGCGGTCAAAATGACTCGTATACAGCAGTACAGCTTGCAATCGAAGCTGCAGGCATAGATTCTGTCAAAATAGTTATTCTTAGTGATGTTCCAAAATCGAGAAGAGAAGAAATTTCATCAAATGCTACTAAATTGCTTAGGATATCCAGTGATAATATAATTAGTTTCGATATCAGAAAAATCTCAAAACAGTTTGATACTGTCGAGGGATTGGTTCCTGAATTGGTTGGAGTGGTACCTATTTCACAACAACACAATATTAGTCATCTTTTACTGCGAACCAATCTCGTAAAAAAAATCGTGGGAGAGAAGACCTATGCTCATGTTGGTAAGTTAACGTCTGACAGAGACAAATTCTTTCAACAAGTAATAGCTCGAAATAAAGTTAGAAAGCGGTTAAAAATCCTTTTAGCTTACCTCATTGTTGAAAGAGAGAATTACCTCTTAGTCAGTAAAACAAATAAAACTGAATGGCTTACAGGATTATTCACCCCGTTCGGTTATGGACATGCGGCGGATATTATGCCCCTAGGTGATCTTTTTCGCACACAAGTTCTTCAATTAGCTGAATATTTAGATGTACCGAAAGAGATTCGTGATCTAGCTTATACGGATATACTTCCAGGAGTTCAGAATAAATACCAGTACTTTTTCGATTTAGAATCAATCGATGTTGATAGAATTTTAGTAAGATTAAATTCAGGATTACCTCCGATGAAAGTATGTGCAGAACTTCACTTAGATATAGAAAAAATTGATCATGTCAACCATTTCTTTCAAGTCTCAAAAATTCAAAGAAAAGTCCCCCTCATTCCCAAAATTGCACAATAATCTCTAGGTAGGAAATAAATCATGGTTTCTAGTAGATATCTCGAACCAACATTTTTCATTGACTCTCAATCCGAAGTAATAACGAAATTGGCACTTAACCTCGCTGAAGGAAGAGAAAAAGTCGAAACTGCAATATCAACATTTAACTATGTTCGTGACCAAATTAAATACACTATTGATATTACTACGTATCACGGGCCAGAAGATATGACAGCCAGTGCGACTATTCAAAAGAAGATTGGATTTTGTATTCCAAAATCAGTTGCCTTGGTCGCTTTATTGCGAGCTAATGATATTCCTGCCAGACTGCACTTTGCTGACATAATCAACCATAGAATCCCCCCGCACTTGTTAGAAATTCTTCAGACCAATGTTATGATCTTTCATGGATATGTTGATGTTTACTTAGATAAATGGATAAAGCTTACTCCCTCTTTTCAAACTCCTCTTTGTGAACGTCATGATTTCCCAGTATGTACATTTGATGGTGTGAATGATGCAACCTTTAAACCACATGACAACTTGGGAAGAAAATTCGTTGAATATATCAATGATAGAGGCACCTATGCTGATCTGCCTTACAAGGAAATTTTCGATTCATTCCAAGAGCACTATGGATATCTTATGAGTTAAGATGGGATTCAAATGGAATTTCTATGAGATTCCAGTTTGTTGTTGTCTAATAGTAAGCAAGGGGAGAATTCGGAGGTTAATTCTTTTAGGTGGCAAATCTTAAAAATGTTCATGATTAAGAGTATTAGATCCTGAATTTTGCTACTATCATACAAAGTATCATGATGACAATTAAGGAGAGAAAATTTATGAAAAATGGAAAGATAACATTATTGATCCTACTATTATTGATTGTATTTTTTCAAACTGCTACCCAAGTTCCTGGAATGGAAATAAACAAAGATCAAGAGGAAAATAAATTTCAAAAAAACTTACCTCTCAGATCTATTGATTTGTATCAAGAAATATTTCGGATCTCAAGTACTTCGGTGCTAAATCAGTCTGCTCCCTTCTACATTGCTAATGATTCAGCTTTTGGTCCAGCTGGTTACAATTTTCCTGGTAATGGGACACTAGGCGCCCCATACGAGATAGAAAATTATAATATAACAGATTCTTCACAGGTACTTATTGAAATACACAATACGACAGCGTTCTTTAGAATCAGTAACTGTTTATTAAATGGTATAACTAGTGATCATCATGGTGTATATCTTTCCAATGTAACTCATGGCACCGTTGTTAATAATGATATTCACTACGGTGATCGTGGTATCTATTTGGAGGATTCCCCCAATAACAGCCTGTCTGTGAATACTCTCTATAATAATACTAGACAGGGGATTACTATGTTCTCATCTCCAGATTGTGTTGTTAACAGCAATACCGTCTTTAACAACAGTGGTAGTGGAATATTTGTTTTGGATTCTGGAAATATCACTATTTTCAATAATACAGCTTTTGAAAATAGTATTAACGCGTTTAATGACCCAGATCAATACAGTTCAGGAATCACAATTTCTGCATCTTCAGATATTTCTATTTATAACAATACTTCATATGATTCATATGATAATGGAATAATTGTTGATAATTTCAGTACCGCTAATGTGTTCAATAATTCTGTGTACAATAACAATGACAATGGTCTTTATATTTACGAATCGGAATTTATCGCCATTTACAACAATTCGATTCATGGTAACGAAAACAATGGTATATATCTCAATAATTCACATAATAATCCTGTTGAGTACAATGAGATTTTTGGGAATGGGGACTCTGGGAGTGGGTTTGGAATTACCTCAAACGAAATTCGCTTTTCTATCCAAAATGGCGCTGGAGGTGGTCATGGAATTTACCTTGATCCTTCTAATCATAACAACATTACACACAACGTCGTGCATGATAACGCGGGTAGTGGTGTGTTTTTAGAGGATTCAGAATATAACCTCATTGATAACAATGAGATTTTTGGGAATGGGGACTCTGGGAGTGGGTTTGGAATTACCTCAAACGAAATTCGCTTTTCTATCCAAAATGGCGCTGGAGGTGGTCATGGAATTTATCTTGATCCTTCTAATCATAACATCATTACCAACAACGTTGTGTATGATAACGCGGGTAATGGTGTATTCCTAGAGAATTCGGATGACAATCTTGTTGAAAATAATGAAATATTTGGAAATGGTTACAATGGGGCTGGGTTTGTGATTACCTCAAACGAAATTCGCTTTTCTATCCAAATTGGCGCTGGAGGTGGTCATGGTATATATTTGGATCCCTCAAATCGTAATGAGATTTACAACAACAATGTGTATAACAATAGCTGGTATGGAATAAGTATTAATACTAGTTCCGAGAGTAACACAGTAGAATGTAATAATTTCTATCAAAATAATCGAGACGGTGAATCTCAAGCGTATGATAATGGTCAAGGAAATCAATTTGCTTACAATTTTTGGGACGATCATGATAATACTGATGAGAATGAGGATGGAATTGCTGATAATCCCTATACCATTGAAGGTGGAAGAGACAACGAAGATGCAACTCCTATGGCAGCACTTATTCAGTCAGATACTAGATGTCCTCCTCCTGAGAAAACAACCGAGATAACAACTGAAAAATCAACAGAACCTTCAACTGAAACAACGGCTGCACCAGGTTTGACTGTTGTTATTGCGATGAGTTCACTTGCGATGACAATTATCACAGTTAGGGTAAAAAAGAATGCTAGAAAAAGCTAAAAACGTTATTTCCTTCGCTAATCCCGACAACTGACGGGATTAACACCTTCTTATTTTATTTATTTCTATGAATAATTACTTTCTATTACATTTTCTAATTTTTTATCCAGATTCTTGATCAAATTTAAAAGCTGACCACTTTCAAAATAACAAAAAACCTGTATTCTAGATCGGATGATTATAGAAATGCCTGAACCTTCTATTTTTCGATTCACCAAGGGCAAAAAGGATCAAAACAAAGTACAGGACCAAATTCCAGAAATAAGACGGGTGGAGAATCTTGTTCATTGTGGAAGACTTGATGAAGCTATGCGAGAAATAGAACAACTGGAAACCAAGGACGGAATGTCGGAATACGGGAGAAAAAAAGGCCAAATTCTAAAAAGTTTGCTCCTAACTCAAATGGAAAAACCGATGAACGGACTAGCACTTGCTGAACAGTTGTTTAAAGAGAGTCTAGAGATTGGATATCCATTATTGATAGTTGATGCCATTATCTCAAAGGTAACTGCTATGATTGAGCTTGGTAATTTAGACAATGGTCTTGACTCGATACAAAGTGGTGAAAATTACCTCAGGAATATGGAATCTGGATTGAAATTAGAAATTCCTCTAAGAGATTCCACTTTTTTGCATCTTAAAGGTAAAATTTTTAGAAAAAAAGGCAATTTGAACGCGGCACTTAATTATTTAGAAACGTGTCTCTCTATTAGACATGAATTAGGAAATCTATATGGAATCGCTGATACTCATAATGAGATTGGGATTATTCTTGCTTCTAAACGTGAATTTGAATCTGCTCTGGAAAACTTTGACAAAAGTCTGTTAATTTTTAAAAAGCTAGAAAATAGGAATTTAATTGTTAAAATTCTAAATAATATTGGAATGATTCATTGGCAACAAGGAGAGCTGGACAAAGCGTTAGAAAATTATCAAAAGTGCCTTATAATTAGCGAAACGCTCGGAAAAAAACATTACAACGCGGTGTTGTCTCTGAATATTGGTCTCATTTATAGAGATAGAGGGGAACTTAACTATGCTTTTGATTCCTTGCAGAAAGCCTTAGATGTATTTAAAGCATTAAAGAGAAAAAATGAAATTGCGATTTGCCTTAATAATATTGGTCATGTTCATCTAATAAGGGGTGAACCCGATCTAGCGTTACACAGATTCCAACAAAGCTTAGATATAAGTGAAAAACTCGGTAACAAGCAGGAAATCGCTGTTAGTTTCTATAATATTGGTTGTGTATTCGAAGGAAAGGGAGAATTAGAAACTGCGTTCGCTTTTCATAAGAAAAGTTTGATTCTGTCTGAAGAAATTGGAAATAATCTCGATATAGCGATTTCTCTCTATAATCTAGTCAGTGTATCAATATTCAAAGGATCAATGGAAGAGGCTCAATCATATCTACAAAAATTGCAGGAGATAAACGATAAAGAGAAAGATAAGGTAATAGACCAAAGACATCGTGTGGCAAAAGCCCAAGTGTTAGGAATGAAGGATAGAATCATTACTAGAGCTGAAGCTCAGCAAATATATGAAGGGATTGCTCAGGAAGAGATTTTCAATATCGAAATAACAGTAACAGCATTGTTAAAACTCAGTGAATTACTTATACTAGAATTACAAACAACAGGAAACGAAGAAGTACTGATTGAAGTGAAAGCTTTATTGCAGCAGCTATTTGAGATTGCTAAAGATCAAAATTCCTATTTTTGGCTTGCAAATGCATACTGGTTACAATCAAAATTAGCATTGCTGGAATTGGATGTGGAAAGAGCGCAAGAGCTGTTAGCTCTCGCCCAAACACTTGCAGAAGATAAAGGCCTTGAAAACCTTGCCTCAGTGATCTTAAGTGAAAAGGAATCATTGATCAATCAAATTGGCAAGTGGGAATTGTTTGTTGAACAGAAACCTCCTATGAATGATATCATAAAGTTAACACGATTAGAAGACTTACTTGAGCGAATGGTTTACAAGAAAATCTATCTTAAGGAAGAGGAAGTCTTGGAATATGCAGCAAAAGCAAGACAGTTAGTAGAGAGATTGGAAAAATATTAATAATGAGAAAGAGAGATTCATTAACCTATTTCTTTGCAAAAACTATTAACTAGACACAGTAAATTGATGCGAATGATCTTTCAATCGTTGTTACTAAATTAAAATGAGAGGAATCTAATGAAACTTGAGGAATTCATGAGAAAAGCTGTAGAGTTTGGTATAGAACAAGACCCAAGGGGAAAAGAAGCCATTGACAGGATTTTGGAGAAGAGATACAAAAAATTTGACAAACTAGAAGAAGAGAAAAGGGAGGAGTATGATGTTGAGAAGCTTTGGAATCCGTTTAGCGATTCTACTATCCTGTATGATACAGACACAGAGATTAAAAAGATTATGGCGGGTGTGGACATTGATACAAGTGAAATATTACTTGTAGACAGACTTAACGAGAAGAATCCTGAATCTCCTTACGATTTGATTCTCGCACACCATCCTATAGGCAAAGGTTTACAGGGTCTTTGGGAAGTAATGGATATGCAGGCAGATATGTTTGCTCAACACGGTATTTCGATTACTGTCGGCGAAGGGCTGATGGGAAAAAGAGCAAAAGAAGTTCAGAGGGTAGTATACCCGAGGAATACTCAGAAACCTGTCGATGCTGCACAGCACCTCGGTATAAGCTTAGCGTGTACTCACACAGTAGCAGATAACCATGTTCAAAAATTCTTAGAAAAAGAAATTGGAGAGAAAAAGCCTGAAACCTTGGAGGAAATCCTTAAAATGCTAAAAGCGATTCCTGAGTTCAAAGAAGCCGTAAAGTATGGCTCTGGACCGATAATATTTACAGGTACGCCTGAGAGAAGAGCTGGAAAGGTTGTAGTAAGCATGACAGGTGGGACATCCCCGTCTAAGGAAGCATATAAAAAGATGGCTGATGCTGGTGTAGGTACAGTTATATTAATGCACATCCCTGAAGAAAGTCGGAAAATAGCTGAAGAAAACTTTATGAATATTATTATTTCGGGACATATGGCGTCTGATTCACTAGGATTAAATTTATTGCTAGATAACTTTGAGAAGGAAGGCATAGAAATCTCTACATGTTCAGGTTTCATCCGTGTTAAGAGGTTCTTGAAATGAAAGACGCGGTAATGGATGAAGAATGTAATAGAAGACTGAAAGAATTACTTCCACGAATGTTTGATTATATTGATCTCTACGCGAAAGAAAAAGGTTCATCACTCGCTTTAATCGAATACGACACTGGGGAAGAAGTAACTTGGAAAGATTTTGCTACTAAGTCGAAGGCTTTCGCGGCAAAGTTACTCTCTTTAGGCTTTGGAAAAGGAGATATCTTAGCTACTTCTCTTCCTTTATTGAAAGAACATATTTTCCTAATGTATGCATGTTATCGTATCGGAGTCATTATTGCACCTTTGGATCTAAGATTGAAAGCACAAGAGATTGGTCGAAATTTTAGTAAAATTAAACCTAAAGCGTATTTCTTCTTAGGAAAGACTGAGCGTGCAGATTTTCGGCCAATGATTGCAGAAGTTATGAAAAAATACAAAGACACCTGTAAGTATTGGATCCAATTCCAGAAAGAAGAAGATCTCATCATGGACGGAGCTATTGGCATAGCAGAATTCGCTAAAGGTATCAAAGGGACTTACATCAAATCACTAATCACAGGAAAGGTGAAGAAAGCTCAGAATCAAGTCCAAAAACAAGATCCATGCTTAATTATTTTCACTACAGGGTCGACAGGATTTCCAAAACCTGCACTACTCTCTCACGAGAATATCTTGGTGCAGAACATTGGCTTGGCAGTGGGCTTTGGAATGGACAACAAAGACATAATGTGCGTTAATCTACCTCCAAGCCATGTTGGTTGCACTACTGAACAGTTAGCAACCACAATTTATGGTGGAGGAACAAGTGTGATCCTCCATATATTTGATGCTGAAAAAACTTTAGATGCGGTACAGAAATACAAGATTACCGTACTTGGTCAAATTCCTGCGCTTTTCGCAATGCAATGGAGGCTACCCAACTATAAGGACTATGATTTATCCTCTTTGCGTTTTGCAATTTACGGAGGTCAGGCTGTAACTCGACCATTCCTTGAAAAGCTATCAACAATGGCACCAGAGATGGGTAGTGGTTTTGGTTTAACTGAAGGTGCAGGTTTTCTTACATATACTCCCCATGGCGGTACGGTGGATGATATCTTAGCCAGTATCGGTTATGACATGCCTATCAGTCCTATTTCAATTAGAGACCCAATGAAACCAGATGGTTCTGCAGGTGATGAAAAATCTCTTGGAGAAGTCGGGGAGATCTGCTTTTCAGGGCCTCAAGTCTTTCTTGGATATTTGGGTGACGATGAGAACACGAAAAGAACCATTTCATCAAATGGTTACTGTTATTCAGGTGATCTAGGTTCTTATGGTGAAAAAGGTCTTGAATTTGTTGGTCGTGCCAAGTTTATAATTAAACCTAAAGGTTATAATGTGTTTCCGACTGAGGTGGAAGATTTCATCGAACAATCATTCAAAGGGAAAGTTGGTACGGTCGCTTGTGTTGGTGTTTCACATGAGGTCTACACCGAAGGAATAATGGCTTTTATAGAAAAGGTTGAAGAAGAACTTTCAACAACGGAATTAGAGGAAGCAGTGAAGAACATAGCAGCATACAAGCGTCCCAGCCATTTTGAAATAGTAAAGATAGGAGAAATTCCTCTCACTCGGGTTGGTAAAACAGATTACATGATTTTGAAACAGAAGGGAGAAAAAATTGCACAACAATTAAGATCTGATGGGAAGTGGGATTCATAGTCAGTTCCGTATTATTTCATTATTACATTTTGTTCGGAAGACCAGAATGGTGATAAATCATGGCTCCAGACATACTTTTATCCAATGATGATGGCATTTATTCCAGTGGAATTCGGTCTCTCGCTCGTACAATACATAAGCGTAACTGGGATGTCACTATTATCGCTCCCCGAACCCAACGTTCCGCAGAAGGAAAAGCAATTACTTTTGATGACCCAGTGAGAATGCAAGAGGTTCCTCTCTCTTATCTCAACGGTAAATCAGGTTGGCGTACTACAGGAACCCCTGCAGATGCTGTGATTCATGGAGTTTATCAACGGGCCAACGGTGACAAACCTCCTTTCGATTTAATTGTTTCAGGTATTAATGCTGGAGAAAACACTTCTGTTCATTCTGTTTTAACATCAGGAACATGTGCGGTATCTTTTGAGGCGGCACTATTGGGATTTCCTGCAATAGCGTTTTCAATGGATGTGGACGAACATCTTTTTTTTGATGATTCTGCGGACCCTCCAGGAATGGAGATCGCTGCAGAGACAGCCTGCGAGATTATGAGGAAAGTCATGAAAAAAGGACTTCCTCAGGGTGTTGGATTCTTAAATGTGAATTTCCCTAATAATATATCTAGCGAAACACCCATTGAAATCTGTCAAATGGCACTGACAAAGTACCGTGATTATACAATCCGTCGTGAAGACCCACGGGGAGTTCCATATTATTGGATTTGGGGTGACACACTTGATATTCCCAAAGATACTGATGCGTATGCAGTATTGAAGAAAAAAGTCACGAGTATAACTCCAGTCACTCTTCATTTCGATGGACGAGAAAATCCTTCAATTAAAAATTCTCTAAATTATTTAACCCAAGACTAGACAATTGATTTCTTACCGAGCTTTTATATATATATCCTTCAAATAAATTCTCTAAGAACTTATTGATCGAAATTATGGATGCAAATACTGGAGGTCATTCTATCTGAGTGCTAGAGGCTTTTTAAGTAGATTTACTTGGCGAGAATACTTCATCCTAGGAGGATTATTGATTATCTGGGCATTTGCTGCTTATACTGGGTTTCAAGCTCTTGGTGATGCAGATTTAGGGACTGTAGCGTTCGCATTATTTATTGGAATCATTTTCTCTGTGATCTTATTCTTCATGATTACCATTATAGACAGAATATTGTAACAGGAAGCTTGAATTCCTCAATTTTCCTCATTTGACTCATGAAACATGTTTCATTTTGAAAGAATATTTCTGAGAGTCTTTGATATGCAGAATCTGGTTGAGAAAGTCCTAAAGGGAGATCGAAGGGCAATTTCACAAGCGATTTCTCTGGTTGAGAATCATCCTGATCAATGTGCTGAGTTTATTGGATCTATATTTAGGGCGACAGGAAAAGCGTATATCGTTGGAATCACAGGGCCACCAGGTTCAGGTAAGTCAACTTTAGTCAATCATCTTGCATTAGAGTTACGAAAGCGTGGGAAAAAAGTAGGTATTATTGCTGTGGACCCCACTTCCCCATTTAGCGGCGGAGCACTCTTAGGAGACAGAATACGAATGGATGATGTGCAAACAGATCCCGGAGTTTTTATCCGCTCAATGGGATCACGTGGAAATCTTGGAGGCCTCTCCCGTGCTTGCATTGATGCTATACGCGTTTTGGACGCAGGGGGTTACAATATTATCCTAGTAGAAACAGTGGGTGCTGGTCAAAGTGAGGTAGAAATCGTTAGAACAGCTCATTGTTGCTGTGTATTAGGGATTCCTGGAACTGGCGATGCTGTTCAAGCGATAAAAGCTGGAATCCTAGAAATTGCCGATATTTATGTTGTTAATAAGTCTGATCGGCCAGGTGCTCAGGAAATAGTAAATGAACTGAAATTACTACTAAGTCTTGACCCAAACGCAGATCAAGAAGGACGTTGGAAAATTCCAATCATTTCAACCTCTAATATTGATAAAACAGGGATAGATGAATTGACAGAAACAATCCTGAGTTTTCACGACCATTTGAATGACTCGGTGGAATTTGCTAAAGAACGAGAATTAACCCGGCGTAAGTATGAAATCCTTGAGATAATCAAGGTTGAGTTCTTTGAAAATATCCTTGAAAATGTAGTAAACAAGCAGCAGTGGGAAAAAATCCTCATAGATGTCATCACAAAGAATTTAGATCCATATTCTGCAGCAAAATCAATAATGGATCCACTTTTTGGGTGATGTGAATAAATCCTATTACGGTAAAGTATACTAAAAAGTAACCTAACATTGATTAAAGGAATATTTTTTTTTTGATACACTTCATTTAATAGATCAATCCAAACTACATTTCTTTAGCATATAATCAGGTAGCAAAAAAGGGATTAGTTTGTTTGCTTGGATAACAATTATCTCGATAATTCTTTTCGTCATTAGCCTTTTTATATGGATTTATGATCATGAAAAAGAAAAAATCCCTGAAAAATATACGGTTCCTGCAATTAGTCTAACAGCTATTATGGTTCTAATCAGTCTATTATTCATAGCTCCCCCATCTGTATTTACCTACACAGAAGTTCTAATATTAATTGTCCTTTTTTTCATGGTTATTTTTGCATTTCTCACAATAGCAGAAGAAGAAAAGCTTCGTGTGATTTTGTTTGGCGCAGCACTCTCTATTATATTAATGATAATTTTTCTCAACCAACTACTGCCAATAGAATATTTAAAAGGACTAGAAGAAGAACAGCTCGAGTATTTAACAACAGAAGAACTGGAAGGAATCATTGGCCGTAAACTTCCTTTAGCACTGGAGCAGCTAATAGAGATAGCGGAGGCCACGGATTTATTCTTTGAAGTGGCGTTGTTTGGTTCCTTTGTCGAATGGGAAGTAATTTCTATCGTGTTTGGGATGAGTCTTTTAGTGGCTGTTCTTTCAGACACAGGGTTATTCGACATGGTCTCAATTCGAACTATCAAGGCTTCTCGTGGCACTCCCAAAAGACTTTTAGTGTTAGTATTTTTCCTTACTATGATTCTATCAGCTATACTAGACAATACAACAGCCATTATTCTTCTAAGTGGTATTACTATCACAGTCACCCGTGGATTGGATTTAAATCCGAAACCCTACATTCTAGCTGAAGTTGCCGCTACAGTTATGGCAGGTATAATAACGGTCATCGGGTCGTTACCAGGTATCCTAATTGCTAGCAAAAAAGCTGGTGACATACCATTCGTGACGTTTACTCTAGTTAATTCAATTTTTATTTTCGTAGCTATAGTTGTATCGATAGGTTATTTGTTTGTGATCTTTAAGGAAGAACTATTAGTGTCGGACGACAAGAAAATTGATCCAACTGTGGTGAATTTCTTAGACGAATGGTCTGTCGTGGATTCACGAAGAAGATTCTATTTAGGGTCAATTGTTTTAGTATTTGTTGTTGCAGGACTGGTTCTCTCAAGTACTATTGGATTATCTGTTGGTTTTGTAGCTATAAGTGGAGCTATTTGTGCTATCATTGTTACCAGAGTTGATATTAATGAGGTTATTCATAAAATTGAACTTGATTCAATTTTATTCTTTGTTGGACTCTTTGTGTTGGTTGGGACACTCCAGATATCTGGTGCCCTTGAAGTTTTAGCTAATATTATGCTAGAAGTCTCTGGTGGGGACCCACTTATACTAGCGATTATCATTATTACAGTCATTTCGGTACTGAGTGCGATTGTAGCAAACATCCCAATTACCATAGCACTAGCCGAAGTCATTAATATCTTGCTTGATGATCCTGTATTTGCCAGTCAAACTATTTTCGGTTTTCCAATTGAAGGATTTCTTTGGTTTACCCTTTTATATGCAGTCACATTCGGTGGCGGATTTACTCCTTTTGGTACAGTTACCGGGGTCATTGGTGTTCAAGTCCTTCAACAAGAAGGACATCCTGTTACATTCCTGGATTTCGTGAAGAAAATGGCTCCATTAAGTGCAATATTGTTAGTACTTGGTTTTATTTACCTACTATTCATTCAATTTGCTGGTATTCTCCCATTCCTTTTTGGGCTACTGTAAAAAATTTTTTTAAACCATGTTAATAAGAAAGTGAGGGAGTGTGAAAGCAGAAAAGCTAATTCATTGCAAAAAGATTCTTCAGGAGCACTCTTTGACAATATAAATTGGATTACTATTAAAAAAAATATAGAGAAAGGGTAGTTAACCCCTTAATATTATATCACGAGGAGATAGTCGGATTCTGTGGTTCGTTCATTGATTAGAAAGATTTTTGCTAATAGGAACCATATTGTACAATCATTCAAGCTTAGATGATTTGATTTATGGAGTGAGATTGCGTTAGAGTAGGCTCAGACGATTTTTGGAGCCATTGGTCCGCCACAGTGTGTTGGTACGGCTGCTTCCTTTCCGCATGATTCACAAGCGAATTTTGTTTCTTCAAATTCCATGGGTTCGCCACACTCTTCACATATGGGGTAGTCTTGTTCCGTGTCGCATTTTGTGCATTTAAGAACGACCTTTCGTTCAGAACGAACCTCCTTCGTTTCAACGTGTGCTAATTTTTCTTTCCCTTTTTCTAATTCAGTATCAGATGGTGTTGTATCTTTTTCTTCACTCATGATTATAAACTCCTAATTGATGACTTCGATGAATAAATGCTAAGTAGTCCTTTTTCAACATAATCTAAGAAATATTTGTCAAATCGAACTGACTAAGAAAGTCATCACACAATATTCCACCTTGCCCCTGTTTATAAGTGTTTGTCAACGTTGTCACCAAGAAATGTTGATTTGGTGCTTCCAGTTTGAAGAATTATGATCATATTTGAAACATTCAAATCCACAACATTCATAATTCACAAGAGGGATTCTATGAAAGAAAATACGAGGTCAGATTCTCAGAATAAATAGTTTATAAAACCCACTAATATTAGATATTGCGTCTCAGATATTCAAATCTAAATTAATGTCTATAAGACCATTTGAGAAATAGAAATAGATTTAATTTTGATATGAGTCTAAAACTGAATAAAACTTTATTAATATTGGATGTAATGACAAATAAATAAATTTCATTCCTAAAGGAACCATATATTCTAGATGATTACACTATGAAAAAAGAGGTTTTAATAAGGATTTCAGTAATCTTATTGCTGACTCTCCTTAGCTTCACCTCTCCAATCAAAGCAGCAGATATCGCAGGTCAGAGCTTCAGTGATCCACATTTTGCAATTGAAGTAGATCTTGTAGGTTCGGGAGTTTGGGCCGATCCTACTCCAGAAACCCCTGATTTGGTTCGTGATCTTCTAGACTCTAGTGCAACGACTACAGATTCAAATCCTAACGAAGACCTTGACTTCTTTATGGCGTACATGAATTTATCGGGGATCGAAACCGCCTATTCAGCGTTAGAGAAAATGGAATTTAATATAACCTTTGGCGATTTGTTGAAACCTGAAGTGTATGACGTCATTCACGCTCTTTCAAGCATAAAACCAGAATATGTAGACGCTCTAGAGGCGTCCATTTTTGAGATCAATGCAACGGCTCCCTTCCAACAGTTAATCCAACATTATGAGACCCCTCCATATATGGGGTCAAAAGATGTCATTGTTACCAATAACTTCATGTGTTTGGTCGCTTATTCTGCTGGGACAGGAACTAATACTACAACAATGGACAT
>JAEOTU010000113.1 GCA_016839665.1 Candidatus Hodarchaeota archaeon | reverse complement strand
GCGCCGTTCCCGTTAAAAGTTTTTATTACAGGAGTTGCAATCATTGATGATATTGGGGCAGTTTTGGTAATTGCGATCTTTTATAGCTCCAATATTGACCCAACAGTTCTCCTTATAGCGCTAGGTATATTTCTCGTGTTGATATTCTTTAATAGACTCAATATTCAAAACCCTAGTGTTTATATTATCTTGGGTGTCGCTCTATGGTTTTTTGTCCTTCAATCTGGAATTCATGCAACAATAGCAGGTGTCTTACTTGCTTTTACCATTCCTGCCCGAAATAAAGTGGATGCTGATCGCTTTGTGGTAAAAGCTCAGCGTCTTCTGGATGAATTTCAAACGTCTGGAAAATGCGGTTCGGGAGTTTTACTTAATCAGAAGCAACAGTCAGCAATAAAAGCAATGGAATCTGCGTGTCAAAATGTAGAACCTCCACTCCAAAGATATGAGCGTCTTTTGCATTATTGGGTTGCTTTTGCAGTAATTCCTGTTTTTATTCTCGCGAACTCTGGTGTTTTGTTAGGGGATATTCCTTCAACGATCCACCCGATTGAATTAGGTATTTTCTTTGGTTTAGTTGTTGGAAAACCCTTAGGGATTAGTTTAGCAACTTGGATTGCGGTGAGGTCAGGAATTACTTCATTACCCAAAGGCCTTACGTGGCTGCATATTATAGGAGTATCTTTTCTAGCAGGGATAGGCTTTACTATGGCCCTATTTATTGGAAATCTAGCGTTATCCGACCCAGTACTTTTAACTATGCAAAAATTCACAGTCTTAGTTGCATCGCTTGTAGCTGCATTTCTAGGAGTAATGATCTTGGCGAGAACAGAACCCATTGAATTAGATTTAGAAGAATTTGAATGCAGGTGACTTGACGAGACATTTAATATACTCCTTTTCCAACCAAAAAACTTGGCGGATTGATTGAACCAATAAACAAGCAATAATTTTCAGTACTGCGAGTTTATACCCTAGTGTATAACAGATGTGCAATAACCAATAGTAATTATTTTGTCATATATACAAATCTAATTTATTTAAACGGATTTCTAAAAAGCATAGAAAATCCTAAAGAAGGAGCCCAGTTGGTTCCTCATGTATTGGCGACATTCGAATAATAGATAATTCTCAGGCCTTTCAGCGTGAATCATGATGTTGCTGATTCTGTCAATGATAACTCTACAGAAACTTCTTTTTTTCCCCCAAATAGCCGTGATGCCTTTAATAATTCGATTCCTACTGGTTCGCCCATTTCATCATAATCAATGATGATCCCTTTTCCCAGTTCATCACTTTCTTTGATTTCCTGCTCAGTTAACTTAATGTATAATGCGTCTGCTTTTGGGTCATAATTTATTTTCATTTTATTGTACCTCTCCAATATTTCTCAATCTTTGAAGTTTTATAGGGGATATTATCTCCAACTCATTCTCATGTCGGAAGTAGAAGACTCTAAGTAAATCTTTCTTCTTCTATTATTTGCTTTCTAGGATTTTATGAGCTCCATTCATCAAGGTCAGATAAAATTAGTCCATCATTGGCCTCTCAATGAGTTTTAGATCGATTGAAAACTCTTCTGATATTATTTGTTGGACTTTTTTCGTTAGTTCCTTTTCGTTAATGAAGTACGTTGGAGTTGACAAGAGTTTTCCTATCGCAAGAGTGTAACAATCTGCTATTGCAATTGGGACTTTGCATTTAATTCGTGCTGCTATTTCATCCAGGTCTGGTACTCGTAGAATAACAAAGTTCGATAGAAAATCGTCTATCATAGTTTTTGCTTCTTCCCACCCCCTCAATCTACAGGTTATATATAACAGCTCTGATTTCACTATTGAAGGAATATAAAGGATGCGATATTTGTCAGTTTCGAGTAATGTGTCTTCTAGATGCTTAAGAAACTTCTTTTCCTCTGGTTTTTCTTTGTCTAATGAGAGATATTCGACTAGTACTCCCGTATCTAATGTTGCTGCTTTTATTTGAATATCTTCACTCTTGTTTTTCATTAAAGAGTTCTTCCTGACGCATTTTCTCGTATATCTGTCGTCCCTCAGATCCTAGGATTCCACGAAATTTTCTTAATGAACGTGAAAATGGAATATCTATCTGACTTGTCTTGACTAAATAATCTATTACTTCATCATAACTCATTGAGCGACCAAACATATTTTCTAAATGATTCTTGATTCCAAAAAGCGCTAATTTTGTAGGTTCTTTCAATTGGATTGTAGTCACCATAGTTATACTTCTCCTATAGCAACTATAATTGCTATAGTATATAAATATTATGTATGAATATTGGAGTAATTTTTAAAATCTTGGCTAAACCTCTTTTAAAAACAATCGTTGTGATCTGAGATAGCGGGGCAATGATTCAATAACCATTGACTGAGGTTCTCATTTTTTCTAACCGATTGTATCCTAGATGGGAGTGTAGTAGTCTTCTTCCAAATAGTCTCAATTGTGTCCTTCTTTACATTTCCGAGGAATAGGGAGTCTTTTACAAGAAAAGAACATGGATAAACTCTACCATTAGAGAGAATTGTTAGAAACCTCCTACCTGCGGTGCAACCGAAGATACCTTTCTTTTGAAGAAAATTATCAGGTATATGTGCCATAAGTTTGGTTAAGGAACAATCAACAGTTAAAGTTAATTGTGGAAATTTCTTTTGTAATTGGACTAATATGGATTGGAGGATTCGTAAATCCTTCTTTTTTAGTTGATTTGCGATAAACCATTTGTCTTGGTCTTTTGTTGGTTTTGGTTCCAAAACATTGATTTCTGCTGATCCTTGATTAAGGATTAATTTAGTAAGTTGTGGAAGTAATAGTAAGGTTGCTTTGGTTATGAGTATATTTACTCCGAATTTTATTTTATTAATTCTAGCTATTCGGCACCCTCGTATAAAACCATCCCAAGCACCAGAAGAGCGATATTTGTCATTAGTCGTCTCCTCAGGTGCTACTAATGAGAATTGAATTTTTCCTATATAATTCTTTAATGAAGAAGCTATTTCTTTTCTTATAAAGGATCCATTTGTAGTGATATTTGGTAAAACCTTCTTTTTATGTGCATATTGTACAATTTCTAAAAGATCTTCACGTAAAAAGGGTTCTCCACCCCCAATAGCTATTTGAAAAACTCTCATCTTAGCAAGTTGGTCAATCAGGGTTTTTATTTGTGCTTTTGTGAGATCGGCTCCTTTTACCTGTTGTGCATAACAACCTTGACATGTAAAATTGCATTTTCTTGTTACCATCAGATGGACTTTTTCTGGAGCAGAGAGTGCGTTTCCTTTAAACCATGGTTCAACAGGTATCAGATTATAATCTTTTCGCGCATTAGAGTTTATAGTAAGAAACCCATAACGAATTAACCTCCTAATTATCCTATCACAATCTTGGAAGGAAAAAGAACCTTTTATTTCAGTTTTTATCAGTTTATAGATATCCATAGATCCCCTAGTTCCATCAAATAGTTCAATTAATCTAAATGCTTGTCTATCAACCTCAATTGTTGTTCCATTCTGAGGATTAAAAACCAAACCGCCATCTTTCTCTCTCCGATATACGACTTGAGGATCAAGACATAGAAAATTCATGAAAGATAACTCTCTTTTCAAAAACTCTAAGAAATCTTTATATTCGGCCTAAGGCACTATCAAACATGTCACAGAGTTCTGTACAATCTTTAGGCTTGTTAAACCTTTCTGGATCAAAAAATGCAGCAATGTTTTGTATTGTTGTCAAGGTTCCATTGATAATTTCGTTTTTCAATCTAATTAGGAGATTAGCTAAAATCAGAAATGGACTGGAATCATGTTTAGAAATGTGAGGACCCCAGGTCTTTTCATCATTCAGCGTAATATCTTCATAAGCTAAATAATAGACTTCTTCATAATTTAGAACACAAAATATTGATAAAAGAATCTGATTATCATCTTTTGAGATAGAAATCCCCAGTTCATTTTCATCCTCACAATCATATTCCTTTAATTTATCAAACAAACTAGAATTATAAGGAATAACTAGTACCAGTTCCCACCAATCATAGCTTTCTTTCACCATAATATCGAAGTACTTAGTAAGAAGTGTATCCTGAGCACCATCAGGCAGATCTGCAAAATCACCATAATATGAGAATTTTACTGAATGTTTTGTGGCATCAGCTCTACTAGAAAAGCTATTTATGGATACTATATCTTTTTTATTTAATGCTTTTATTGAAGAATAAAAGTGGTAATTAGTCGAGCTATGATCGGCCTCAAAGCATTTCCAAAGTTTCCAAATTTTCATTTATATTCCACTATTAAAATTCAAAGTTTAGATACTTTTATAGGAGTTTTTCATCCCAATGACTGGTATCTATTGTGTATTTGCCATAATTTATTAATGATCCTTTTAGGAAAAAAATCATATACGAACGATTAAGTTATTGGCATGTCTCATCCCATCTTTAGGTAAAACCCCTGGCCAATAAAGACATCTTTACTTACTTGTTCCTTTAGTTGCCAAGTTTTAATTCTTTTAGTGTTTGATCGAGAGCTACTTTTTAAGTTCTTCTGTGGTCTTTCTAGTTGTGAATGCTCCTTTAAAGACTTTTTAAGGATCTTCCGAAACTGGTATCAGGTAAATGCTGTTCCTTATAAACCCATTTTCACTTTGATCTTCCCACGTGAAATATGCATGAGATTTTCAGGAAGAGTGTTCTTTTGGCTTCAAAAGGATAGTTTTCTTCTCATGATTGTTTTGCAATTTGAATCTGACAGCAAAAACTACGAATAGAGGCTGAATACGGCACAAGCTGAAACGGAATATCACCAACTTTACAAGTTATGAAAAAAAGTTAATATAAGACCAAATCTTGAGAGGAGTAACCAGAATTTTAAATCACGTATTAAACATTGAAAAATAATTGTTAAACTTGTGTGATTAATATTTTCAAACTGTGGAGAACCGCAATGATTAAAGATACAACATCAGAATGGGATCTCAGTTTTTGTGGATTAAATTGTACTGTATGTGAAATTTATCTTGCGTCACATGGTGATAATGAACTACATGATGGACTAGTTAAATTCTTCAAAGAAAATTTTGATTCAAACATCTCTTCTGTTTCTTGTGAAAGGTGTAGAGGTGAGACAGATAAGTGTTGGACTTCTGATTGTCACTTCCGAACCTGTGCTACTGAACAAGGATTGACCTACTGCTTTGAATGTGAAAATTTCGTTTGTGAAGAGTTAGTTGAATTTGGGAAACAAGCTCCTCCAAATCAGGCAAATATTATAGAGAATCTGAAAAAGATGAAAGAAATTGGAGTAGAGGCATGGATTGTTTCACAAAGAGAAGTTAAATTCTGCCCTTAATAACCTTGTTTTCAGATTGAAGAATGCTATATCGTTACCATTTTAGAAAGTATTCTCATACATTTCGTTGACTTTAGAAAAGCCAGAAAAACGATCAGGTGAATTCAGAAAACACAACTCTTGGGGAAGATACCTTATTTATACACAAGAAATCGTTTTTTACAGGATCTGATGAATCGCATTTCTAGGTGTTTAGTATGAACGATCGGGTTAAAATATTACTTCTGATGATTTTTTACCTTCCAATAGTGTTAGTCATTTTTGGAGCGCTTATTTTCATCCCAGCTAATGATATTTCTTGGGTAGAAGGCTGGCTCTTTGTCATTATCTTCTTAGCTTATATTTTCCTGTTTTTCCTCTATTCTCTGGTCAAAGATCCAGAAATATTGATGAAAAGAGGTAAATATACAACAGATGATCCAGATACTACATTTTTCCCTGATAAAACCTTCATGTTCCTTGCGGTGGTGGTGTTTGGTTTTGCCTTTATTTTTCCTGGAATTGATTACGCGTCAAACATCTCTCCGCTCCCGTGGTATATCAAACTCCTTGGTTTTGTCGGTTTGATAATCTCTTTAGTCTTTGTTACGTATGTAAACAAGGTTAACAGGTATGCTTCCAAAGGATTAGTGATTCACAAAGATCATGAATTGATAACGTCAGGCCCTTATCGATTTGTTAGACATCCAATGTATGTAGGTATTATAATCTTGGTTAGTAGCATCCCAGTTGCCCTAGGATCATTCATTGCCTTCATTGTGTCATTTGGATTTCCAATCTTATTGATTTACAGGATACGAATTGAGGAAAACATGCTCATGAGTCAGCTTGCAGGATACACAGAATACATGGCACAAGTCAAGTACCGTCTGATTCCCAAAATCTATTAGAAATGGCAAATTCAACTCTCTCAGTGTTCATTGGTTGATTACCGACTTGGAGTCTAAGAGGGTTCTTCACTGATTTTGACGATGAGTTTTCCTTTATTTGATCCGTCAAATAGCCTATTAATAGCAGTAGGAGCGTTTTCTAACCCGTCAACAATGTGTTCGCGATATTTCAGTTTTCCATCGGAATACCAACTCATTAGATCTATTAAAGCCTCAGTCATCCGGTCAAAATAATCTGTAACAATGAATCCTTGAATTAAAGCACGTTTTGTAATAATTCGGACAAAATTATAGGGACCTGGGACTGGTTTCGTGGAATTATATCTCGAAATCATCCCGCAGATAACTACTCTAGCATGTAAATTTAATTCCCCAAGAGCTGCATCTAATATCTCGCCTCCTACGTTATCGAAGTAGATATCAATACTATTTGGACATAGCTCCTTTAATCGTTTTCGGACTGATTCGGTTTTGTAATTAATCGCGGCGTCAAATCCAAGCTCCTGTGTAAGCCAGCTACATTTTTCCTCTGTCCCTGCAATCCCAATTACACGACAACCTTTAAGCTTCCCAATCTGCCCTACAAGTGACCCGACCGCGCCTGCTGCTGCAGATACAACCAAGGTTTCCCCTTCTTTTGGTTTTCCAATGTCTAACAATCCAAAATAGGCAGTTAATCCTATCATTCCAAAAACGTTTAGGTAAATTGAAAGTGGGGCTTTTTCTGGTCGTGGAAATAGACTCAATGATGTGAGATTGCTTCCATCACTGATAAAATAATCTTGCCACCCAAATAAACCAGTCACAATTTCCCCGTTTTCGAACTGTGAATGATTACTCTCTTCAATAACTCCAATACATATTCCACGCATGACATCTCCGATACCAACCGGTTTTGTGTAGTGAGGAGCAGTACCTGGATTAATCCACCCTCGATTTGCTGGATCAAGCGATAAATAGATATTGCGAACAAGAACTTCCCCATCTTTTAGATCAGGAATGATTTCTTCGTGCCACTTATAATCTGAGTCTTTAATTAATCCTATTGGATGACTTGTCAAACGCCATTGGCGATTTTTTCCTTGCTTCATGTATTACTTCTCCAAGTTAGAATTTGCTTTTTACATTCTTAAAGATAATCTAGTATTAATCTTTTCCTCACATTCGTCATATCGACGATTTTCACACTAAAAGGGGTTTAATTACTTCTGAAAAATCGTACAAGCAGAAGGTTGTATGTATAATTTGTTAAGGATAATAAGACTTAGTGAAGAAAAATGAAAGAATTAGAATATTTAATGAATAAAGATGACATTATTCAAACTGTTACAAATTTGCTTAATTCAGCTGATAAAAAAGATTGGGAAAAATTCAAACAATGTGTTGATAGCAAAGTAGTTCTTGATACGGGATCAGGCAAGGGGCCAGAGAACCTTACACCACAACAAATTGCTGATATGTGGGGTAAAGGAATGAAAAATTTTCAAACAGTCCATCAAGTAGGGAATTTTGTAGTAGACGTAAAAGAATCAAAAGCTGATGTCTTCTGCTATGCAATTGCGTTAAATTATAAGGAAAATCCTGATGGAGAGAATACTAGTACAATCGTCGGTAGTTATGATTTTCAATTGATAAAAGAAAAGATTTGGAAAATATCAAAATTAACTTTTGATTTTAAATTTATGGATGGCAATTCGTGAACCTGTGCTTTATTCCCATTTTCATCTTCTCTCGTCTTTTTCCTCATTAATTTCTCAACTAAATAACCAGAAGAATTGAGGAAATTATACAAAGGGCCATCCCAATAAATTTTAATCTGGAAAAACTTTCCATTTTTAGAACTAAACTTATGATTACTGCAAAAATTGGATTCAATCCAACAATGAGGTTTACTGTTACTGCAGAACCCAAATCAAAAGATGTATAAACTAATATTGCTCCTAAAGCCCAGCCAATGAATCCAGCAAAGAACAAATATCTAACAGAACTCTTATCAGCAAAAGACGCTTTTAAATTTCCTAGATTTTTAGTGAATATCAACGCCAGACTCACAACCAAGCTTAAACTGAAGATTTTCATCGCTGTATATGAAATTCCGTTTATTTGGTTATTTTTTAAAATAGTAATTTCAACGAATATCATCAATCCCCAAAGTACAGCTATTACCAATCCTGCAACTAACGCCTGCAAATCAAAGATCTTGTTCACTTTTCCATTGGTGTTTGGTTGTTCATAAGTAACTATTAAAATACCCAAAATAATGGAAAAAGTTATTAAGAGGATTTCCAACGATATGGTTTCTTCTCCTGTTATCAACAACAAGAGAAAAGTGAATAATGGATTGGTTGCTGCAATTGGGACGATTAAACCGACTGGTTTGCTTTTTAGCGTTGCCATTAGAATCAGGTCACCAGTGATCATTAGCAATGAAGCTAAAATGACCAATGAAATGATATCTAATGGCAAGAAAACTGTAAAAAAAACTGGGCCAAATAAAAGGAGATTAATTATCAGTAAAAATGGAGCACTGCCAAGAACACGGATGAATGAACCAGAAAAAATATTCTGATTTTCGACTCCGAGTTTTAGAATGACACCAGCAAGGCCAAAGCAAAAAGATCCACTAAATGCCATAACTAAAATTAGTACATCGCTGGCCATTATCTATGCTTCCATTGGTATGAAATTTGATCAGCTTTGGAGAAAAAATCTTATTATTTGAAGTGCTTTAGTCCAGCACTTAGCAATTGTTCCCAAGATTTCTTCATTCTATTAATGGAAAAATCTCGAACAACACTTTTGCTCTTGCGGTATTGTTTAGGATATCTGTCATATTGGGGGGTGTTGTCTCTTCTTTTGCAGCAATTTTTGTTAACCGCTTATTCAGTTCTTCTGGATCGCTTTTTGCTAGTGTTTCTACTCCTGTTATTCCTGCTTTATGATACTTCATTGCTAATATTTTTCCAATATACATCAATCGCATTAAGTCTGCATATTCTATTAGAGTTTGAACGGTTGCTAAATCTACAGCCATAACTATTGTTAAATTCTCTCTTGTCTCCCTAGAAGCCGTTCTATCTAATAAATCCCATGTATTTTTTATATTTACAGTTTTTAGTTTTCCTACCAACGTATCAGAAATTATGTGGTCTGGTAATTTTTTGAATGAATGTTTCTGTGGGTGAAAGGATCGTATTTTGCGCATAAAACCCAATAATTTCCTAGAAATCTCATTATGCCGTTCTAGTATTGGTTGAACTTTCTTTCGATTTCTAACAAGTTTTAATATTTGATTCGAATTGGTTAAACCTTCATTCTGCAAAACGTGTAAGATCTCTTCCAAATTAGGTTTAAAGAGTTGATATTCTTCTCTTGTCATTCGTTGAAACAAATCTTGTAGTTCTTCAAGGGTGTACACCACTTCTGAATGAATTTTTTTGTGCAAAATACATCACTCTTATAACTTTGAAATAGTGATTTCTTGGCATTTTTTTAGTTCTTTGTTGCTTTTTTCTTTTTAACCATTATTCTTCACAAAATAATTTTCTCTAGTTTTGTCAATCATGAATGGAAAATGAATCATTATACAAGTAGTACCTTACTCGAGATAGAAGAAGATTTATAAATAATCGGATTTTGAGTGTATGCAATGAGTCTTTTCATTGACTCATTATCATTTAATATGGAGAAAAGGTGAAAGAAATGTCTGGTTTTGCTCGTGCGCGAGTCGAAAGACTTATCCGAAATGCTGGTGCGTTCAGAGTCTCTGGAGATGCTATTGATCGGTTAAATGAAATTTTAACTGATTATACAACCAATATTGCTAAATATGCTGTAGAGATTGCTCGCAACACTGGTCGAAAGACCATTAAAGAGTCAGATATTATACTAGCAGCAGAGAAGTAGATTCTACTGCCCTTGTGTGATATCTACCCTTCTTTTTCTTTTTTCTTATCAGAATTATGTTCTTATTGTAAAAACTTAAGGGAATTGTATTCTAAGTGAGGTTCCCTCTCCTGAAAACATGAGCTTGTCTCCTAGAGACTGTAAAGCAGTCTTGAGTTGCTTTACTTCATATTTCTTCTTCCAATTAGGATTCTTCTTGTGTAATAAAATGCCTAATTGTATAAGTGATATGGATTTGATTTGGTTATTGGTAAAATATTCTGTTAGTGAATTTACAAGAAATGTGTCTAGCGAGGTAGGTTCTTTTGGTTTTACTTTTTTTCCTGTTGAGATTTTCTTTGTGGTAGAAATATAATAGTGTTTCTCTCGTGTCTCGATTTTAAATTTATTTTCAGCTAGTCCAATGAGGTCTTTTAGATGCTTTTTCTGTGTCTTCTCTTTCCAATTAGGTTCAATTCGATTGAGTTCTATTCCTATTCTACTTAGCGGGATATATTTTTTTGTAGTTTTTACGATTAAATCAACCAATATTGATTCTATTATCGTTATGATTGTTTCAATTTCCGCTTCTAACTTTCTTTTCTCTTCCTCGTGTTTTCCCCTCACCTCTTTCCGAATTGTTTTCTTTCTTTGATATTCAATCTTATTTTGTTTGAAATAATCCTCGGATAGTTCCACTTTTTCGTCAACAAGCTTAAATAAAGTATTTGAGACTGTTTTCGGATGTCCATGAATCAACCGCAAAATTACCCCAGCATGTTTGGCTGTTTCTATAGCAGGAATAAAATCCCGATCCCCCGCGATGAGAACAATAAGATCAACTTGTTGTGTGGTGGCTAAATGGACTATTTCAACCGCAAGGGCCACATCAACTCTTTTTTGAGCTAGAACTTGAACTGTTTCCTGACAAGAAGGACAAGAAAAGGGTCTCGGAACAATATCTCCTAAATAGACTTCAAATCGATCTAATAATTGGAGTCCATCATGAAAAGACTGTGATCCTTGGATTTTCCCATCAAAAAAATAGGTTCGTATCCTAAAAGCAGGATAACAAAT
>JAEOTU010000112.1 GCA_016839665.1 Candidatus Hodarchaeota archaeon | reverse complement strand
GTCTTTTTTACACCATATATGCCTGCTGCAGCACCGCCTCCAAGGAGAGCACCACCTACAGCTATTGGTACAAGAGGTGCAAAAGGATCTACTCGCTTTTTTGTAGTTGTAGGTTTTGTTTTCTCTGTAAATGGAGGAACAGTTGAAATAGGTACCAAAAATTCCTCGGGGCCTAGCTTAATCTCAATATCGTAATTAGCAACATCACCAGTATCCATGAATACTCTAATATAAACAAAATCTTCTCCCTGTTCAGTTCTAACGGGATCTACAGTTTCACTTACTCCAGATGGATTTTTACTTGAACCAAGGAGTTCTCCATTGGCTTTAAAAACTTCCAAATCGAGATCTTTTCCAGTATCTACTGAAACTGAGACACCAATTGCAATCCCTGCAGGAACTATGACTCGGTAGTAGTCATCGTCTTTCACTCGAATTCTAAAATTCTCATAATTATTCGTAACAACGCCACTCGTTGGATCCCCACTGAATGTTAGGTTCATTGCTTCAGTAAATACATCATTATCTTCATAAGAGTCATCTGTTTCATTAACCTCGATGGCTAAACTATATGTATTGGAATATCCAGTGATTAGAACTGCATCCAAGTAGTACATGCCAGATTCTGATGCTTGGAAAACAACACTCTCATTATCTAGAGTATGGCTTTTCATTGCTAACGATCCATTTGGATACAGAAAGTCAACATCTATATCATTGGGAATATTTTCTTCTTGGATTTCAGCCTCATAATTGAGAGAAATACTTACATCATCGTTTGTATTTAGGTACATTGCATACCAATCATCATTCCCTATACGTGAGATGAGATTGTTGTAATTTCCCTCGGCTATGGGTTTGGCACTCTGACGATTATCATTTGCTTCAAAAACATCATCCGCTTTTTCGATCCAAACTGTCATATTATAAAGAGCAATGGTCTCATCAACATCTAGAATATCTCCAAAAACATGAACGACAAACAGTTCGGAACGCTGCGCTACAGCTTCAACTGTTTCATTATTTGAGAAAGGAGTAAGAGATTCGGAGAGCACATACCGGCTACCATTGAGAATCTCGAGGTTTAGATTCGCGTCACTTCCGTTAAAAGTTATTTCAACTTTTAATTCATCACCCGGCAATAACACGAAAGCATAATAATCATCATCGTCCTCTAGAAAGATTAAACCACCGAAGGGATCTTTAGTAGTGGGTTTATACTCTGTAAATTCGTTAGATGGTAGAAGTGCTGCGTCATTGAAAGCATCATTTTCCTCATATAAGTCGTCTGGCCCCGCTACTTGAATATTGAGGATATAATAAGCTGGGTACTCATTGGTACTGTTTACAAGCAAGTAATACCTTTTTGATTGAGCAGCCAAGTGTGGGCCACAGCGAAAACTATTCCCGATTTTGACTGGATCAATAATTGTAGTATTTGCGTTTAAACCTTCAAAAAGCGACATTTCTAATCCATCTATCTCTGAAAAATAGCTTACTGTTACCAAAACCCTTTGTCTTTGTTCAACATCAAAAGAAAACCAATCGAGATCGTTTTCAGAAGTTGTTAATCCAGTATAAATACCAGGGGTCATAAAAGTGGCGTCTCCAATTAGATCGTTAGATGCAGTTGAATCATAAATATCCACAATGTCGAAATCCAGTGAATAATGGCCAACAAAACCATCTGATCCATTAACTAGTAAATAATAGAAGCCAGTTTCGTTGATAACCGATGAGATTTGAGTTAAACCTGAACTTGTTGTTCCTGAAACCAATACTGTATGGTTCGTATCAGTTGAATTTGGAGCTAATAGGTTCATTAATAAGGGAATCCCTTGATCTGTGTAATTTAAAGTAAAGTCGAGACTAGTATTTTCCATAAGATATGCAAGATAATAATCAAGCTTTGATGCATTAGAAACATATAGATTGGGATAAAAGCCTGGAACTAACTCATCATCATACGGGTTCAACGCAGAGATTTGATCATTATGCTCAATTGCTTCATAGAAGTCATCTATGATAACAGTCATGTTATAGAGAGTAGAATAGGGGATGTTTTCTTTGAACTCATAAGTATGAGTAAATACTTTGATTGTCAAGTTTTCTGTCTGTGAGGCAAAATACGGTCCTATCACCTCAACTTCACTTGAACCGTTACTCGTTCTAAGTATATTTCCAGAACTGTCATTCAATTGAACATCTAGATCTGCGGTATGGTTAATTAAATGTCCTGTTGTGTTATAAACGAAAGATTTTACGAAATTCAATTTTATTGTGAGGAAGAATTTCCCAGGAACGGTAATATTATACACGTCTGGACTCCAAGTACTGGCGTTGAGAGGATTAGTATTAGAGGTTGATTCATTTAATTGAGTAGCAGTGGTGACTAAATCATTCCCTGCCCCTTCCCACTCAGTGTCATCATAAGTACTGCCCCAAGAAGTTATTGAGCTTACTGTGGGGGTAAAATGTATTGGAGATGAAAAACTAATGATGATGAATGAAAGCAAAGTTAAGTTAAGTAGAATGGTTCGTTTTCTCATTGTTAATCACCGCTCTTTTGAATAATTTCTTCCTCTGGTTGGCCTAAAATAACGTATATCCAGCCTCCTTGTGTTCCAATGGCTAAATCAGGGAAAATATCATCATTGAAACTTCCTAAAGACATGCTAGTTATCGTTTCACTCGCAACAGACGAGATCCACGATACTCGTGGTTCAGTGGTGTTATGACCATCAATAGCGTAAACAACATCGTGATTTAGAGTAATTACCTCATCATAAGAATCATTATTGTAATCCGCTGTTAGATATTTTTCAGTATAGTAGATCGAAGCATCATCGAACCTCCAGATCTCTTTACCATCAATACCACTAATCGCTAAAGAATATTCACCAAAGGATTTTACCACTATATCATCGTAGCCATCATTATCGAATTTTCCCATTGCCAAATGAGACAAGCGGAAAGTAGGTGTGAGTTTAATCGTCCACGCTTGAGTGTGACTAACCCATTGATTTGAACTTCTAAACACTCGAATACGTCCATTTCGATAAAGAACAGCAACATCTGGAACATTTGACGTTGTGAAGTTCCCTACAGCAAAATCCTGTACGTTCGTGTAAATACGTCGGATAACATTTCCAGATTGACCATTATAAATCCAAATACTCTTCTCATACTCAGCGACAGCTATGTCTTTCTGACCATCATTATTGAAATCAGCTACCAAGAACTTGTGGAAAGGACGACCATATGGGGATTGCCTGATTTTTTTCCATATTAGACTTTTTGAAGTCATATTATAAACATACAAACCCCCTTCATTTGAGCTATGATAATAACCGACTGCAACCACTAGTTCATGAGCGTTCGTGTCATTGTTCAGGTCAATAAGATCGATATCATTGACAATCACAAATCCAAACAAATCTTCCCATTCTTTTCGTCCTATTTCACCGTCAACTAGCGTAAGCATCCCATTAACACTAATAGCGGCTATATCAGGGATTCCATCTCCAGTAATGTCAGAGACAGCCAACTTTTGTATTGGAGATCCTAGCCGATATTTCCAAATTATTAGTCCACTATCTCCATCAACTGCAATCAGATAGTTTTTGCTATCACTGAAGATAATATCATCGGTTCCATCTTTATTCAAGTCTGCGAGGTATATATCGTTTATTGCTCCGCGGGATTTAAAGGCAACCTCTGCCGAATTAACAACCGCAAGTGTTCGGGTTGGAGTTGTTTCATGGTGTATACCAGAGAAGCAACCGACGAAGTTTCTTGCGTCTCTAACAATAATTTCTCCAGCATCACCGTTTCCAAAGTTTCCTATGGCAACATCTGCGAAAGCTTTACTTCCAGTTGAGTTAAACCAAAGAGGTGTACCGTACGTGCCATCTAATGCATAGATCCCATTTGTTTTCTGATTAATAGCATTTACGTTATTTTCTGTTATTATTACAATACCAGTACCATCGTCGTCTCCATTCCAGTCTACATCACCCATTTTTATCGTTGTAGCATGGGTATAATAGAGTGGGTACTTCCAGAGCTCCTCTCCATTTATTCCACTGTAAGCCTTAAGATAGCTACCACCATCAGCTCGGGTTGATTGAGTCTGAGCAATTATATCTACGGTATCGTCGTTATTTAAATCCTGTAAATGCAAATTCCTTGTCAATAAACGGTCAGTAATATTCACGTTCCAAATAGTGTCGTTACTAATACCGTTAAAGCAATATAATGTGAGATTAAAGAACGCTATAATATCCGCTTGATCATCATTGTTAATATAGGCAAAAGCTGCTCCAACAGGTCCATCAGTCGAATTGGGTCTAATAAGATATTGCTCATAGGTGGAAAAGTCAGTGGTTTTGAACACTAATATCCAACCTGCACCAGTATTCGTATTACGAAGTGTAACAAGTGTTTGGTCATCTGCTGCGTCAATGG
>JAEOTU010000012.1 GCA_016839665.1 Candidatus Hodarchaeota archaeon | reverse complement strand
GTTCTTCTCCTCTTTCAGTCTGGAAAGTTAGTTTGTACAGGGGCAAAGAAAGAAGAATACGTATATCAGTCGATTAAGAAAATTTATGGCATTCTCGAAGAAATAGACGCATTTGAAGTCACTGGGGTCCAGTTCTGAACACGGAATCGTTTTGGATAAAGTCATTACTTTCCTGAATAGCTATGGGAATTTGGGAAAGTAGATTCGCGAGATTAAAGTTTTTATCAGCAAGTTCACCAGCTCTACCATTGATATAAGTCCCAATACAAGCAGCATGGAACAGTGACTCAGTTTGAGCTGCAAAACCAGCAATCAATCCAGCTAATATATCTCCAGTACCCCCTCTTGTCATTTGAGAAGTGCCTGTTTTATTAACTTTAGTCGTGTGCGAATTATCAGAAACAATATCCCAATGGCCTTTTACCACCCACACATTTGGAAACTTTTGTGAAACCTCTTCAACTATTTCCAAACGTCGTTGAAATTCTGGTACAGTCGCAGGAATAGTAACGTCAGTTAAAGCTAAAAATTCTCCTGCATGAGGAGTCAAAATGGTTTTTGAAGAAACGCTGTTTATATCTAGCAGTTTTAGTGCATCAGCATCTATTATAATCGGTTTATTCTGTTTTTTGATCATTATCATAACTTTTAAGACTGCTTCATGAGTATCAGGATGCTGTCCCAATCCTGGTCCTAGAATAACGACATCATTTTGCTTAATTAACTCAATTTGAAGTGTTTCGGCTGTTAAATGGGGAGTAGTATAGTCCTTGACAATAAATTCGGGAGAATAAGATCGGATAGAGGAGCTGATTTTTTGAGGGGAGAGAATTGTAACCAAATCTATTCCAGAGTGTAGAGCACCCATTGCAGCAAGTGCAGGAGCACCTGAATAGGTTTCATTTCCTCCTATGACTAATATCCTTCCATTATCACCTTTTTTTGACCATGAAGATCGAGCTTTTAGAGCTAATAGATCACCTGGTCCTATTACCCTTTCTGTTTCGGGTGGAACGCCAATAGGTATTATTTGAATTTTCCCAGCATTTTTTGAGGATAGGCCTTGTTTCTGTTTATGAAAACTTCCAGTCCATTGAGGTTTTAAAAACACATTTGCCTTATTCCCAGTGTTTGGATCAATCCCTGTAGGTGTATCAGCACTAATTACTATTGATCCTTTTTCCTGCCACTTTGAAATTGAACGTATGAGGGTAGCAAGAGGTTCTCTTAATTTTCCGCGAATCCCAGTCCCAAGTAGAGAATCTACAATTAGTGTTTTTGAATTGATTTCAAGTTTAGTGATATCTTCCACTAGAATAATTTCATGTAATTTTATCGATTCGGGCATATTTTGTAGAATTCGCCAATTTTTTTGTGTTGAGCGTTTTGTGAGATCTTTATGAGATCCTACTAAATAAAACTGGATTGGTAGATTTCGAGAGAGATGTCGGGCAGCAACCATTCCATCTCCACCATTTCCACCTTTCCCTGCAAAGATAATTATCTCAGATCGGTTTTCTGATTGATAAACCTGCCAAACCAACTCTGCTAAACCTCTTCCAGCGTTTTCCATTAAGAATGCTCGATCTACTCCAAGATATTCTGAGTTTACATCAATAATACCCATTTCAAGAGTTGATATCTTTTTTGAATTCACCTTAATGTTCTATTTCCTCCTATGATTAAAATTCTTCCAATAACACCTTTTTTCGACCACAAAGGACGAGTTTTTAGAGTCAGTAAGAATATAATTATATTCTCATAAGGATAGCAAAGAGTGATTAGACTATTATCAAATCCTTCTGAAAAATCTTGCTACTAATAAACACGCAAACCTATTAGATCTCCTTGAAGTATAAAAGGATTGATTTCAATTGGAAATTCTATTTCTTTTCCTCCTAGCCATTTACATAATTTCAGGGCTTCTCCTTCTTCCATATCCTATCAATATGTTTTTTCTTGCGATCTCTTCTCGTAATTGGAACGATCCTCCAATTAAGGATTATTATGAGGAATTTGAGCTACCAATTGTTACAATTCAACTGCCTGTTTACAATGAGTCAAATGTCATTCAACGTACTCTATTTCATCTTTTTAACCTTGAATATCCAAAAGAAAAATTACGAATTCAAATATTGGATGATTCTACCGACCAAACATCTTCAATTATTGATTCTGAAGTCTATTCCTTTAAGGAAAAGGGTTTTAATATCGAGGTAATTCGCAGAAGTAGTAGAAAGGGATACAAAGCTGGAGCTCTTTCAAATGGATTAAAACATGGAGTATCTGAGCTTGTAGCTATCTTTGATGCTGATTTTCTAATTAATCCTCATTTTTTAGAGCGTACAATCCATTATTTCAAGAATAATGAACATATTGGAGCAGTTCAAGCAAGGTGGGGGCACTATAATCTGGAATTTTCGCTCTTTACCCGATCAATGTCAATTGGCCACGATGGTCACTTTCTAGTTGAGAAATTAGGACGTAAAAAAAGAAATGCCTTTATTTCATTCAATGGTTCTGGTGGTATATGGCGAAGATCTGCAATAGAAAGAAGTGGAGGATGGTCTTCAGCAACTGTTGCGGAAGATTTGGATCTAGCTTATCGTGCTCAAATACAGGGTTATGAAATCGTTTATCTGAGAGATCTCTTAAATTATCAAGAGATCCCACCAACACTACGCTATTGGATTATCCAACAAAATAGGTGGGCAAAAGGATTTTCACAAAATTTGAGAAAGAACCTAACTTTATTCTGGCAAAATCCAAACAAAAAGTCTCGTCTTCAAGGATCGATTCATCTTACTCAATATTTTATGCCCTTGATGATTCTGTTAAATGTAAGTTCTAGTTCAATGTTGTTATATTTATTTTTTCCTCAAATAAATAGGGGTTTATATTTTATTTTCGGAATACTGTTTACAATTGCTACAATGTTCGGTATTATTACATATCTAATCACAATTCTTCGAGCCGAGCGTCCTCTAACTTTCATTCTATTGATTCCCCTGTTTCTATTCTGGGGAGCAGGTTTAATAGTTAGGATGGGCTTTGGTACGATAAGCGGACTTTTTAAAAAAGGAGGGAAATTTGAACGAACACCTAAGTTCAATTTGATCGATTCCCAGAAAACTAATGGAATCACTATCCGAGAAAAAATCCCCTTAGACAAAATTTTCTTGGTTGAAATAGCATATATGACAATATTATGTTTTGGCTTACTCAAAGGGCTAGAACTGGGAGGGATATTCGTATTCCAAGCTATATTCTATTTATTTCTTCTTTTAAGTGTGTTGAATTTAGTTTTATCCGAATTAAGACACGCTTTCACTTCTCATTAAGACGTGCTTAACGATTTCTTAACCTAAAGCAATGATGTTTCTCTGGTAAACGATGTTCTGAGCAAAAATACTCTTGGCAATAACTGCAGGTAAAACCCATCATCGCTGGGTTTCCGCAAAAATGACAAGATCCTCTCAAAATGGTCTTTTTAACGCTCTTTGAAGGAGGAATTACGTTTGGACGAAAAGAACCAGAGTAACTTCGGTTGTACATTGTTGGGCTTTTTGATTGAAGATTCATAGGATGAATGATGAAGAAGTAGAATAGTAAGAAGGAAAAAACAAGGGTACTTACTCCTATGAGAAAAAGCTTGATTTCCGCGTCTGGGGGGAGTATCACAACCTCTAATACTATAGCTATGATCAATAAAACACTTATAAGTAAAATAGATTGTTCTTGCTGTGTTAGAGTATTCATTAGTAAAAAATCCCAAATAGTCCAAAAGGATGGAGGATCCACAAAGTAATAGATAAGCAAAAAATTATCCCAAAAACCCCACTATGCCATCTAAGAACTTTAGCTCCATCTAGTACAAAAAAAGGTAAGAGATTGAATAGTGCTAGGTCAAAAGAGAATTTACTTACGAATAATAAGAGATTTACCCAATTTTCTGGAAATAAAGCAGATAAAAATAGGAAGATGCCACCTAGCATCAAATTCACTAGCGGCCCTGCCATCGCAATTCTCGCCTCAATGTCAACGCGGTAACTCCCAGTAGATTGAACCACTCCAGGCGCAATAATCTTTATTGGCATTAATATTGAAAATAACGAGAGAAATGCCATATTAGGAAAGAAACGGAATTCAGAAGATAGATTATAACCCTGCGCTACAAATTTATGTGCCAATTCGTGGAAAAGGAAGAGAGGGAAACTCAAGAGACCCAGAATGATCATACTAATAATTGTATCTTGATTAATAGATAAAAGAATATCAAATAAATTAGATGTGAAGAGTCCGCTTGGTATTATTACAATAGACAGTTCTACTAATACGAAAAGAGAGGTTGCAGCCAATAATTCTCGTTTTTCAGTTGTTGAAAATGAAAACATTCGAGCCAAACTCTGCAACTCTCTAATTACTTCTCACTAATTTGGTCAACTAGTTTTTCCCAAGTACCAAGCTCTTGTTGAAGTAATTCTTCAATGGCAATTCGCAAAAAATGAGATCTAGATTCGTATCGTTCAAGACGTACAAAATTATCAATTAAAATTAATATTTGATCTGGAATCTTAATACTAATAGGCTTTTGCCGTGTCATTGATGTTTTCACGCACTTTTTCTAGTTGATTTCAGCTCTTCATGTTCTTTCGATTTTTTCCTTAGGATCCTTCATGTTTATATACAGTTTTTTCATTAATCCTATAAAGATGGTTACGCAAGCTATTATAAGATGATAGTTGTTCAATTATTTTAAATAAAATCCTGAAAGAAATAAACTGTCCTCCAAAAAAAAAGAAACAGTTTTATTTGCTGATTATCTTGCTCAATACTTAGAGCTTGGTGGTTCAAATTGAAGTACGTTCTAGTAGTCGCTACTGGTATTCTCGTTGGGGAAAGAGATAATGAAAATTTGAGAATAATTAAATCATTAATGTTTAACCAAGAAGAGACATTAACTGCAAGTAATTTAGAAGAATACATTAAATCTAACGGAGAGAGAATTTTAGATCTTTTTGAAAAAACCACAGAAGAAGTTATTTCCGACAGGTCTGAAATCGTTGATTATCTAAGGCAAGCAGGATTCGAAAATGTTAGATTTGCTAGGCCTGGTGAATTAGCTCCTATTCGTACATTAGTTCCTGAATATCTTTCAAAAAATTTGAATATCCAAACCCCGAAAATGTTAACCAGTATTATCCGTGAAAAAGCAATGGATTACACTCGACTCCTCCTTAGGGATAAAGTCGAAGCTAGAGATGTTTACCTTGCACAAGCAATCAGAAGCATTGATGATATCAATTCTATTCTCAACTTGATTTATGCTCGCTTGTCTGAATGGTATGGGATTCATTTTCCTGAGCTACAAGATTTGGTACGAGACAACCCCCAGTATATTAAGTTGATTTCAAAAACTCAAGGTGCCATGAGATCCAATCTAGATGACGATTTGTTATCCCACCTCTCTGATAAAAGACGCGAGCTTATTTCTCAAGCAGCGAGTCGATCTCTTGGGGCTGACATTTCAATGTACGATATGAATCCTATATCGCAATTAGCAAGTTTTGGGGTCGAAATTCTTAAAATAAAGGACAATTTGGACAAATATATTGATGAGAGTATGAAAGAAGTAGCTCCAAATCTCCAATGTCTCGTTGGAAGTCTTTTAGCTGCGCGACTAATTGCTCTTGCAGGGAGTCTTGAAAATTTGGCCAAAAGTTCTTCAGGAACTATACAGGTTCTAGGGGCAGAGAAGGCATTATTTCGGCATCTTAGATCAGGAGAAGATCCGCCAAAACATGGAGTTATTTTTCAGTCTTCCTATATTCATTCAGCTAAACTACATCAACGAGGAAAGATTTCCCGCGCGTTGGCAGGTAAATTAACTATTGCTGCTAGAGTAGATTTCTTTAGTGGTGAATTTATTGGTTCAACACTGTTACAGGATTTGGAAAAAAAAGTAGAGGAAATAAAATCATCATTTCCAGAACCATCGGAACAACAACGTGCACAGAAGCTTCAAAAAAAGAGAAAAAAGCGGAAACCAGCTTTTAAAAAAGGGAGGATGGATTTCAAAGGTAAGAAAGGGTTCACAAGGAGGAGAAAGGCTGAAAAGGGGAAAAAACCTAAAAAACGTGAGTGAAAAGGATGAAGCTTACAAAAACCAGTATTGATGGACTGTTTCAAGTAACAACTGACCAAAAATCCAGGGTAGTAACCTGCAATAAAGTACCAGGTAATTCAGTCTATGGTGAAAAGTTATATTCAATCAATGGGAAGGAATATCGTGGTTGGGATCCCTATCGGTCAAAATATGTTGCTGCTTTCTTGTCGGGGATGAAAAAACTACCCCAAATTCAGGGAAAGAAGATCTTATACCTAGGAGTCTCAACAGGAACAACTGCTTCTCATTTCTCTGATATCTTAGATAACGGGATATTGTACGGGATCGAGTTCTCTCCAAAAGTAATGCGGAAATTCTTTCGTCTAACTGAGCAGAGACCCAATTTAATTCCAATCTTAGCTGATGCAAGACGGCCAGAAGAATATTCTTCTTTCGTCTTTGAGGTCGACCTTATTTATCAGGATGTTGCCCAACCAGATCAAGCAAAGATCTTTGGTCGGAACTCCCAAGAGTTCTTAAAATCTGGAGGACTGGGTTTCCTAGCAATCAAATCTCAGAGCATAGATGTCTCTATCGAACCTGATGAAGTATTTTCCAAACAAATTGAAGAGCTCGAGAGAGATTTTGGGCTAGAAATTCAAGAATTTAACTCTATTGATGCTTTTGAGAAAAAACATGCTGCTATAATTATAAAAAAGCCTTAAAGTCTCTCAAACTAATTGGCTATCCATAATCCCGCCAAGTATGTCCGCATTTTCTACATCGGTAAAAAGTTGTGGTAGCTTCATCTCCACTTCTTGTCTGTAGCTGCCAATAAACTGCTTCATTATTTCCACACTTTTCACAGCCAACACTTGCGGTTGGCAAGGTTTCAATAGCATTGGGTTCTTCAATAATCACAGTTTTCTCCAAATCAGAATGGCGGATCTTCTGTTTTATTTCAAACGCCTTGGAATTGGAATTAGAACTGATTGTCTTACCACAAGCATGGCAGCGCATTTGAATTTTACCATTCGGCTGTTTATCAGGAACGAGAATGGCACCACATTCACAAAATTGCATTGATAATTCACCTCGTTGGCCCTTGTGTGAGATGACACAAAAGGAGTCTCCCAATCAGACACAATAAATTCATCATTCACAATTCCTTACTTGTGATTGCAGAAAATCGTTTGACTTTAGCCAAGAGTACGTATAAAGCGAAATTAAAGTGTTTTTTTAAAGGAGTTGGACGGTTGACAAAGGTTATCTTAGGACCACGTTAATAGATGTTTCAAGAATCACCGTATTACTTATATCTTACCATGAAAACTCTTATATTGAGATTTTAAACCGATTTCTTTGAAAAAAATCACATATCAATAAAAATAATCTTGATCAAATCACAAGGAACCAACTAATCCAATTATAAATTTAAACTTGGATAGATTTGATGTGACTCTCTTGAAATCTTGGAAAACTAATAGAAGGAGATAAAATGAGGAGAAAGTCGTTAATAAACTATGGAGAAACTACATTGCTGTCATTATCCAATTTGACAGCTGGAACGAAGTTCCAGGTAGTGGCACAGGTTAAGGATATCGATCCACCGAGAATTACTATTAATGATAATTATGACAACTTAGAACTCAGTATTGAAGAAGAAACACTATCGGGTCTAGAAGTAGGGGAGACTGTTATCCTCTTTGGAGAGAAAATTGAATCTGGAGTCAAAAAGGAACGGATTCTCGCAGTAAATTTCGACTGGAGTCTATATCAGAAAACTCGAGAATTAGAGTCTAGATGACCATATTTAACCTGGAGCTTTTAATTCAATTTCCCATTAAAGTTTGTGTCTTTTTTAAAATAATGTTAGAGAAAAGAGAGTTTCTTGAATAATATTTTTCAGAAATATAAACCAAAGAGTGTAATTATAGCGAAAAAAAATATGTAACATAAAAACAATTGATAACACTGATATTCTATTGAGGAGATTGATTTCCAAGACATTAAATTCGAAATTTCGGAAGTTACAAATAACACTATGAAGTTGCATAAATACATTTATCACAACAAAGAATTGTCGCAAGTAAACGAGTCATCACATCATGAGCACACCTCATTGAGGGCCCGTTCGCTTATAATTGCCAATCAAACAGTCAAAATCTCTCTAAAAGCGCCTAAGAATGACTAATATACATTTAAAAGGAAAAAATTTCGTTATTAGGCAAATCTGGGAAGAACGGTTCGGTATTCTAGCTGAAAGGGTGTCTGCTCGAACTTCCAAGGAGGTAACTTTATGTCAATGATTGGAGCTGCCAAAAGGTCATATCAAAAGGAAATCATTGCATTCACGAATAAACGAGTTGCTGTTGTTCTTAAAGATGGGAGAAAATATGTAGGAGAATTAAAGGGAGTTAATCCTGAGACTCTTACCTGCATTTTAATCAAAGCTAAACGCGATAGTGAAGCGACCGAGATTCATAGAATCTGCTTGAACGGAGATCAAATATCAGAAATTTATTTGGAAGAAGCACCCTTTGATCTTATGGGGTTGAAAGATGAACTAGAACAAATCTTTCGTCGGCCTGGAGATGTCAAAGTCTATGATGAAGCCGGATTGATTGTTGTTCTGGAGCGAGTTAAAGTATCAGAGACTGGGGTTGATGGTACAGGACCAGTAGCGGATCGTGTGCGTGCTATTTTCGATCGTTATGCAAAAACACAAACCATAGAAGAATAGGGGGATATCGATGATAATTAAGGCAGAACGGATGCGAATTGAACAGGATTCAGACAATAATCTGTGGTATATTGATTTCCGTGATGAAGAACAAGGAGTAAGAGGAAGACTCGAAATTCCCTCAAACTTAGTTGATATGGAAGATGTTAAGGAGTTTGAAGTCGAAATTATTCCCCACGATCCATCAACGAGGAACTTAGATTACTCAGATGCACGGATAGTGTTTAATGCCATAAGTTTCCGAACAAAAGCATTAGGAGCTGAAAAGATCTATTCTTTTTCTGCTGGTGGTTTAATATGTCGATTGTTTTCTGGAACACCACTATCAGAGTTCAAAGCGGCTCTAAAAGAATATAAAATTATTGTTCGATAGGATATTTTTAAAAGATAAATATCCGAGATAAGACCGAAATGAAAATAACAAAGAAGATGACGTGAGTAACAAACCGACGCGGGGGTTTCCCAGCCAGGTCAAAGGAGCTAGGTTGAGGTCCTAGTCGCGTAGGCGTTCGTGAGTTCAAATCTCACCCCCCGCATCTTTTTTTACTCTTTATTGGATTGAAGACGAAAGATAAAGTAAGGAGGGAATAGAGCTTGTTTACAAATAAAACTGCTGAAAATTGGATCCATTTTTATTCTCTTTGGATTCTCTCTCCCCATGACATCTATAACCAGTCGAGTTCATCCTGTGATAGAGGGCTGTTGATTGAGATTTGGAATGGAATCAATATTATACCGTCTATATGAGAGGAGGTTATGGGCTCAAATCAAAGATGGAATAGATCAAGGAGTTCACCCCAAACACGTAGCGTTAATTATGGATGGTAATCGGCGGTATGCTCGGTCAAGGAATTTACCAGGCTATATTGGGCATCATTTCGGAAAAAAGAAACTGAAAGAGATTCTGCGCTGGTTCTGGGATCTACAGATTCAGTATGTTACTTTATATGCTTTCTCTACTGAGAATTTTGATCGAGATGAACGAGAAGTTAAAGAGTTAATGCAACTTGCAGAAGAAACCTTTCGAGAAATCGTAGGACATCCAGAAATAAAAAAACGTAAAGCGAAAATAAAGGTCATTGGAAGGACTTCTCTTCTTCCCGAAAAAGTTCAGGAGGCGATACGGGCTGCAGAAGAGAGTTCATCAAATGAAAAAGAAGGGCCAACATTAATCATAGCAATTGGATATGGGGGTCGTGCTGAGATGATCGATGCTATAAAATCGATTGCTACAAAGGTTGAAAGTGGTAAAATGACGGTTAATGACATAAATGAAGTTGTAATTGAACGTCATCTCTATACTAACGGAATTCCAGACCCTGATCTAATCATTCGAACCTCTGGAGAGGAACGTCTATCTGGGTTTTTAACTTGGCAATCTGCTTATAGTGAGTTATACTTCGCAGACGTACACTTTCCTGGTTTTCGAAAAATTGACCTTTGGCGTGCTATTCGAACGTATCAATCACGACAACGTCGATTTGGAAAATAAACACAAAATTCTTTTTTTATAGTAAATGTGGTAAAAGAGCCTTCAAGATGCCCATTTCTCTGAGAAATCTCTATTTATCATTTAATGGTTACGTTTCACGTATACATACGTCGGGTTGTTATCTTATCTTTACCTGTTTCTTCCATCGGAGCTAATTGTCGTTTTATCTCTTCTTCTATAATACGAGCATTTCTCACTAACTCTTCAGTCTTAATCTCCACATTCAAAAGTTCATCGAGTTTTTCAACAGCAGCAACTGCTCCTAATGGATCAGGACGTTCTCTTTCTGCATATGCAAGAAGACCAACTGCAGGAAACATGTTCATATCCAAGTACCCCAGCATAATGGCGAGAGGGCCAGCTACAAACAATCCTGGATCTAATAAATTGCTATTCACTTCTTCGGTAAACCCTGGTGCAAAGTGATCATATGAATAGAGAGCACGACTTGGGATATATTGAAGAGTGCTTTCTGATGTTTTTAGATGAATATCAACACCCCCAACAAAATAAGCGATTTCAAAATTTTGGTGGCCTAGGATCCATTCAGAGAGTTTTTCTGAAAATTCGATTTGTACATGGCGATATGGTTGAAGATGAGGTATAAAAACAGCAAAATCTAGCTCTTTCTTTCCATAGATCTCAAAAGGGAGCCTTAATTGGTTGTTTTGAACTGAAATAAACGGTGGAGCCCCGCTCGACATGATTGTAGCAATTCTTTTCATTTTCAATTCTTGGATTAAATGAGAAACTGTGATGTATCCTATTTCTCCAAGTCCATGCCACCCTCCAATGAATCCACGACAATTATCTAAGATATCAGCGTGTTCAACGAAAATCTTGAACTTCAAGATTTATCACTCCTTAAGCTCTTTTATTCTAGTCTGTCTTTTCTTGCGATGTATCTCGCTCGACTTTGAATTTTTTTCATGTGTTCAAAAGTATTCTTACCCTTTTCATACAGTTGAAGATATCCTAGCTGAAATTTTTTGAATAAAGCTTGATGATCAGAGGATATTGCCTTTAAAGTGCTATAGAATGTAAGTAAATCATCAGCCTTTTTCTCTATTTCCATTGATATTTGTCCTAAGCCAAAATCTATCAACCATGAGGTTTTATTGTTTATAATAATAATATTAAAAACTGTCAAATCCCCATGAATTATATCATTTTTATGAAGAAGACCGACCTGTTTACCTATATCTTCAAAAATTAATTTTAATTCAGTGACATATTTTGGACTCATTAATGAAAAGAGTATATTTCCTGGTATTTTTTCAATCAGCAAGGTTTGTTTGTCAAAATCAATTCCTAAAAGAACAGGTACTCTCACCCTGCTCCTCCACGCCATTGTCATAATACGAGCTTCTGCTCTTAATCGTTGTGAGCGGATTGTTTGATCAATTTTCGGTAACCGATAAGATTTTGGTAACCGATGTTTTAAGACAATTGGTTTTTCAAGAAATGATCCACAAAAAATTGAGGCTTCCGCCCCCTTGGCTAATAAATTGTCTTGTTTGAGCATCATTTGATCCAATTCACTTCTACTTGGTCAGTTCGCCAACGGGGTTTTACATGGCTTTGTTCGACTGTGACATAGTCTTTTTTTTCAAACATTTTAACTCCAGTTAAAGCAATCATCACTCCATTATCTCCCGCAAGTTTTTTTGGAACAGCATAAAAATTTGCAGCTTGTTCTTTCGCTACTTCTTCAATCATTTCTTGAAGTCTCATGTTTGCTGCCACTCCTCCAGTTAATAAAACGGATGATTTCCTCGTACAAGACAAAGCTCGCTCAGTGGCTTCAGCTAATGCAGCAAAAGTGTATTCTTGAAAAGAATAACAAATATCTTCAAGGGTATGCTTTGAAATGAGTTTTTGAGCAGCAGTCACTACACCTGAAAATGAAAATGACATCCCCTTTATCGTATAAGGGAGAGGAAGGAGTTTACTGCCTTTTTTCGCCGCATGCTCAATATTTGGTCCTCCTGGATGTGGAAGTCCTAACTTCCTTCCAAGACTATCTAATGCATTACCTATAGCTACATCCAATGTTTCTCCCAAAACACGATATTTTCCATTTAAGAAAGTGATTAATTGAGTATTTCCACCACTTACATAAAGAACCATGGGGTCTTCGGCTGGTGTGATTATTCGTCCTAGTTCAACATGAGCAACACAATGATTTACACCAATAAGCGGTCTGTTTAAGAGAAGCGATATGGCCCTAGCAATAGTAGCTGTGATTCTAAGACATGGTCCAAGACCAGGTCCTTGAGAAAAAGCAATAGCATCTATTTTCTGAATTTTAAAGGGAAGTTCAGTAATTAATTGTTTCAATAATATTGGAAAATACTTAGCAAGGAATTCTGATGCTTCTCGCGGATGAATACCTCCGCGTTCAGGAACGTATGTTGCTGTTTTATGCAATATGATCTGGTTACCCCTCACAACAGCTACACTTGCCGTATGGGCTGTTCCTTCAAATCCTAAAATTATTGGTTCAATAGTTACCATATTAATATCAAGAATACTTTGTTCAGAATTCAGTACATTCACTCATAAAGACGTCGAATAAGTGTGAATAAACTTGAAACAATTAACTATATTCACTGTAACCACATCGGCCACATGCAGTTCGATCTTTATGTTGAGCCATAAATGATCCTTTACATCGAGGACAAAATTTGTTAGTTCTCTTAATTGTTCCCTTTTTATAATCAATCTTATAGAAGGTATTCGTAGGATTTCTTCGTGGAGTCATGATGTTCAGCTCTTTGTGGTCTCTTCTTCAAGGATTTTATTGCGCTTTAAACGATATTTTGGTTCAAAAACATTGACATCTTCTACATCATCATAACAGTGAACAACCACTTGGGACCTTGGTTCTCCAAAATGTCCATGAATACTCTGAATGACAACTTTCTCGAGATCCATGTTTAATAGAGCAGCGATCTTAGATCTGACAGATTCTCTTGTCGGAGTGACCTCTCCTAAATGAGTGAGGAGAACTTCAACTTCTTTTCGGCCAATTAGAGGATTATACTTCTCCTCGATAATAGTTGTCTCCATTTTTTAATTCCTCATATGTATCAAATTTATTCAATAGATCTTGTACTGTTTTCTTTATGGAAGGAGTGACCAGAACTACAACAATTCCTTCGTCATTGTTAAGAGGAGGTTG